>JALZVN010000214.1 GCA_023299965.1 Saprospiraceae bacterium
TACCTTTAGCTTTATTTATCTTATTCATTTTCAAATTATCCTAAAATGGATATAGCTATCAAGGACCAGGAAACAAGAAATAAAATTCACCCGAAGAAATTTGCGCTTTATGCATCTTGTGCATCTATTGTAATGCTTTTTGCTTCTCTTTCAAGTGGTTTCATCGTTAGACAAGCTCAGGGAAATTGGGTGGAATTTGGAATTCCTAGTATGTTCTACTGGAGCACAGCTTGTATTCTAGGGAGTAGCTTGACAATTTATTTGAGTTATACTTTTTTTAAGAAAAACGCTACTAGTTTATATAGATTGTTTCTAGTAGCGACATTATTTCTCGCCATCGGCTTTTGTGTAAGTCAATACTTTGGTTGGGTCGAGATAAAAGAAATTATTGGTTTGCCATTAGGAGCTAATCCTTCTGCAGACTTTGTATATGTTTTGACCATGTTACACGTAGCGCATGTTTTTGGAGGCATAATCGTATTGCTAACTGCATTATTTCATGCATTCTTTTTACATCATAGAGTAACTAAAACACGTTTATTACGATTTGAGTTATCAATGATATATTGGCATTTTGTAGATTTTGTATGGATTTACCTGCTTATATTTTTCATTTATAACCAATCATAAAATAATTAATTAACACACTTTTTAATAATGGCAACAGATACATCCGCAGTAGCACACGCACACGACACCCAAGGTGACGAAAGTAATTGGGACGGAGGGGCAGCACCATTTAAAGTCAGTTATGGTAAACTGATGATGTGGTACTTTTTACTCTCAGATGCTTTCACATTTGCAGGGTTCTTGATCGCTTACGGTGCTATTCGTTTTAGTAGTCCTTCTTGGCCAGTTCCAGATTTTGTATTCAGAACGGCACCTTTTGATAATATAGGTATGGGGCATGAAACTCCCTTACCTTTGATATTCGTAACCTTTATGTCATTCTTGCTGATTATAAGTTCAGTGACCATGGTAAGAGCAGTGCAAGAAGGACATCGAGAGAATAAAAATGGAGTTGTTTTTTGGATGCTTTTGACTGTGATTGGTGGCGCTGGTTTCTTAGGTTGTCAAGCTTGGGAATGGTCGAACCTAATTGGTGCGGAGCACATGACAGTAACGACGAATCCATTTGGTACACATGTAGAATCAGGGATCTATACAGCTGGTGACGGACACGGTATCAATAAAGGCGATACGTTTGATGCTGGAGATTCTTATCTCATACATAAAGGGGCTGATGGGTATAATCAAGTTCCTTATACGACTACAGCAGGAGAAACAAAACATCAAGAATTTGGTCCTAAAGCATTTGGAGCCTTATTCTTTTTCATTACAGGATTTCACGGTTTTCACGTATTTTCTGGAGTAGCCTTTCTTTTGATAATTATGCTTAATGCAGCCAGTGGCTTGTATGTAGAGCGAAAGAATGGATACGAAATGGTCGAAAAGATTGGGCTGTATTGGCACTTTGTCGATTTGGTTTGGGTATTTGTATTCTTAGTATTTTATTTATTGTAAAAAAAATTAACCTTAATAAAGATGGGTCATCATAATTACGAAGATGCAATCAAAGGAGTATATAAAGGGCTCTTTTTACTTGCAGTTATTACACTAATAGAAGTTTTCTTTTCTCTTGCAGGGAAAGGGTATATTGGTTTTTTAGGATTCTTAGAGCACGCATCATGGGCAGTGTATGTAGTAGGTTTCGCCTTAATAGCATTATCCTTGTACAAAGCATACTTCATTGTATACGAATTTATGCACATGGGCTCAGAAGTAAAAGGGCTTAGAATGACGGTATTGTTGCCTACGTTGCTATTAGTTTGGGCGGTAGTCGCTTTCTTTCAAGAGGGAGGTTCTTGGAAGACAAGACGGGATGTCATTAAGCAAAGAAATGAGATTCAAGTTAAGCAAGCTCCCCAAACAGGAAGCTTGATAAAAAAATTGCCAACAAATGACATTTAATAAAAAAAGCGAAGTTTTATACTTCGCTTTTTTTTGGTCAACATTAAATCGTTAATCTCTGTTATACTAATATGGGAACAGTAAATGTTAAAAATATTTTCAAAATCCTTGCGATAGGATTTATTATTGTGGTTTGTCCTGCTGCTAGCTGGATATATCTGCAAAAAGGATTGGACTATCAGAAAGACGCTAGAAAAGAAATTGTGGTAAAGCAATCCATCGATGTAACAGCCTTTATTCCGGAGCATCTTACCAAAGATTCAAGTCTTTTGCAAAATCGATTGAGAATCGTTTTATTTGACGCTAATGAAGGACTAAATGAGGCAAGAGAGGAGCTAAAAGAAAAGCTAATCGACCAATTTGAAAGTTCTCAAGGAGTGATAATCTTAGAATTTGTCAAATCTAATGGAGAGACAAGTTTGAAAAATGAACTGCTTAGTGAAATGCATGTCAGAAAGGAATTGAATGAAAATGACTTTGATAATATGATTACCAACCGTATAGGACAGCCGATTTACAAGGATATGGAAGGCAAACTAATTTTAGACCAACTTGTAAAAGGTGAAGCACTTGACAGGGGAAATATTTCAAACGCTATTTTCATTGATCATAATGACGGCTTAAGAAATTTTTATGACACTAGTGATCCTGCACGGGTTAAAAAGATGGTTGAACATATGGCGATTCTAATACCTAGGAAAGATATAGAAAAAGCAGAATTGATCAGAGAAAGAGAAATGTAATGAGTGATTATCCCAAATTAAATCTTCCTTTAGCTAAGAAGTTAAATATTGCTGCATCTATATTTTCTTTTATAGTTTTGATTCTTGTGTTTGGAATGCACCAAGTGCATATCGATCATGGTATTGACCTAACCTTTCTTCCAAGTGTTTATTCTTTTTTAAATGCCGTTACAGCAGTGGTACTCATATACGCTCTGGTTCAAATCAAAAAGAAAAATATTAAAGCGCATAAAAATGCTATTTACTTAGCGATGTTTTTTTCAGCTACTTTTTTATTGATGTACGTTCTATATCATATTAGTTACCCAGATACTAAATATTGTGGAGTAGGTTTTATCCGATACATCTATTTTCCTATGCTGATCTTGCATATTGTGATAGCTGCTGGAATTTTACCATTTATATTATTTACCTTTATTAGGGCATTTACTGGTCAGATAGATAAACATGTCAAAATAGCTAGATGGGTTTTTCCTTTTTGGTTGTATGTTGCAATAAGTGGCCCTATTTTGTATCTTATGCTTAGACCATGTTATTCTTGGATGATAAATTAATATGAGTAGATTATTTAAATATATAACGATTCTATTAGTCTCTATATCACTTTCCTTTGTGAGTGTGAATACTAACGCTCAGTGTCCTATGTGTAAAATGTCTGCTGAGCAAAATCTTAAAATGGGAGGAACAGCAGGAAAAGGACTGAATAGAGGTATTTTATTTATGTTCGCTATGCCTTATCTCATCGTTGGTACGCTTGGTATTGTTTGGTATAGAAATCGTCGTAAAGAGGATGAACCTGAGATAGAGCAATAATTATTCAATAGATTTTTCAATATTCATTATAATTTTAGATTTGGGGCTATTCCATTGGTTGGCAGCCAAGTCTTCTTGGGCGAAAAATTTACGCCCCTGCCTAAGCACTGCAAACCTCGGTTCGCGCCATTAGCTATATCCCGACTGAAAACACGTCGGGATGCCGCTGCTACTACTTATCCTCTAGGGCTATAGCTGTTCGCATCGGCCAAATAATTATAGTACCTCTTAGTATTAAGTTGATTAAAATCTAAACTGTAATCCAGCTCCAACGCCAATGGCTCTATTTTTTAAGCGTACATCAAGAATAGGATCTGCAAGCAAATCAGTAAATCCATGATGATAGTCTACTTCTGCGAATAGTTTTGCTGAGCCTACATTTAAAAAGGCGCCGGTACCCAATTTCGCTGCAAACTCGAACCGATTGTAGTCGTCATTGTTCAAGTCTAAATCTGTGTTTGTGAGGTTGAAATCAATAATAGAATCAATCTTAGTTTTGAGATTGCCTTTTGTTGCATGTGCTACTGAAGGGCCTGCAAGAAAATATACTCCTCCTTTTTCACCAGTTAGTTCATAGCGACCCAGTAATGGAATTTGGACGTAAGTAATCTCTGTCACTGCTGATACACCAATCGGTAAATCAATATTAAATATGTTTATGTCTACTCCTTGACCTACTTCAAATCCCTTTTGATTGTAGCTTATACTTGGTTGAAAACTAATTTGCTCTGTAACTGGAATGGCTCCATAAAGAGCGATGTCAAATCCTTCTTGAGATGATTTTTCTACAAAAGAAGTATTTATCCCATCTACCGATACATTTGAAAAAAGCACGGATGCTTTTACACCTAAATCTACTTGTGAGATAGCTAAGTTGGTCGTACCTAGAAAAAGTATACTTGCGATTATTATTTTCCCGATTTTCATAATGTTGTTTTTAGTTTAATAGGTACTTCTATTCTCTAATTTGTAGATGTACCCTAAAATTATTTGTACCATTTCTATATATGTTTGTCTACATTAATAGAGTAGAGCTCATAAATGCAATCAGTTGTAAAACGGGTCCAATATGTTAAGGAGCGTTAACTAGAGGTTATGAAGGAATTAAATTGATTTTCAGATGGGTAGGTATGTTTCCTAAGCTATGTAGGTGGCATCAGATGTAAGCTTGTCGCGAATCTACGATAGTAGAGAGCCTAGTATGGATGAGGGATAGAAGCGGCATCCCGACAAGGCGGAGCCTTTGTCGGGATACAGCGTAGAGCCCGACCCTAAGCAAAGCGCAAAGGGGCAGCCCCAAAAGATTCAACTTACAGGGTCCCCTCTATTGATCCCATTCAATGACTAAAATGAACATTCTTCTAGATTTTTCGTGAATTTCATTCGTAATTATTTATGCATTTAGTCAAAACTAAATTCCTTGAGTTTAGCTTTGCCGATCTAAAGTCAATGTAGACTATTTGTCAAATTTAATTTTAACTTAATTCAGAAGTTAATAAAGATGCCCTATATTAAATAAAAGGGTAGCAAGGTTGATGGACGTTTTCTTAATGTTCACAACAAACTTCTTGTCTTCATCACATCAAAAAATTGTGCTTTGTAGAATACCTCGACTAGAGCTAAGGTGACCAGTGAGGATACAAAAGTGATTGCGAATATGATGACAATGAAGGTTGATGATATGATTATGACTACTGCTATAGAAGTATATATACTAAAGATACTGCTGTTTAGAGTAAGATCTATTTCATTGAGGTTCTTGTTTGCTTGTGTATTTCTTCTTCTTCAAGTTATTTTACCATTGCTTCTAGCTAATTTCCTATTCATTGCTGCTCATATAGGGACCAATCCCAAAATTTGATTAATTTTATTAACCATTGCAGTAAACAAAAACATGTATCTCGACCAATGTCAAAAAACCTTGATATATCGCTTTACAATGCAATCTAGTCTATAGAAAGGGTAGAGGAGGTGAAAGGTGTATACCGGAATCAAACCAAACCTGCCTTAAGCCTATCATAAATAGAATTGAAAACTAATCCTAAAGAAGTTGACTATAATAAGAAACAAACAATGAATGATAACACAGTAAACAGTTTACGAGAAGCATTAAAGCATTCTCCAGACAATACGCCGCTTAGATTGATGCTCGCAGAAAATTTATTGGCGCTTAGTCGCTACGACGAAGCAGAAAAAGAGTATGCTACAGTAATACATCAAGAAGATAATCCAAAAGCCAAGTTGGGCTTAGCAAATGTATTTTTTCAGAAAGGGAGCTATTCTGCAAGTATTGTTGTGCTAGAAGAGGAGATCGGAAAAGGACGCAATGATACAGCTATTTTCATCTTGTACGCAAAGAGTCTATTAAGAGAAAATTCGATAGCCAAAGCAATAGAAGCTTACCAAAAAGCTTTAACGATTGATCCCAATTGCTTTGATGATGAACTTGATAGCCAACTTCGATTAAGAGGAACCAGTGCAGATGCAGAGGATGAAGAACTAGATGATCGCTTCTTGGAAAAGCCTAAAGTCAATTTCTCCGATGTAGGTGGAATGGATGCGGTAAAGAAAGAAATCGAATTGAAGATTATCAAGCCATTGGCGCATCCAGAGCTGTACAAAGCATACGGCAAAAAAGTAGGCGGTGGTATTCTTCTCTATGGTCCTCCAGGTTGTGGTAAGACTTTTATGGCAAAAGCTACTGCAGGTCAGGTCGATGCCAAATTCATTAGCGTGGGTTTAAGTGATATCTTAGACATGTGGATTGGCAATAGTGAAAAGAATTTAACCGAAATTTTTAATTTAGCCAGAGGTAATACGCCTTGTGTTTTATTCATTGATGAGATAGATGCATTGGGAGCGAGTAGAAGTGATATGAAGCAATCTACCGGCAGGCATTTGATCAATCAGTTTTTGCAAGAATTAGATGGTATTGATCATGATAATGAAGGAGTCCTCATTATCGGAGCAACCAATACCCCTTGGAATCTTGATCCGGCATTCAGAAGACCTGGTCGATTTGATCGGATCATCTTCGTGCCGCCACCAGATGCCGTTTCTAGAGAAGCCATTTTGAAACTGAAGTTAAAAGATAAGCCAACCGATGGAATAGACCATGCCTCCATTGCTAAGAAGGCAGTTCACTTTTCAGGAGCAGACATAGATGCACTTATCGATATTTCCATAGAGAGAAAGTTAGAAGAAGCATTCGAGGATGGAATCCCTAAACCATTGTTAACTAAGGATTTAACCACAGCTTTGAAAATTCATAAACCAACTACCCAGGAATGGTTCTCTACGGCAAAGAATTTTGCCATGTTTGCCAATGACTCGGGGCTTTATGATGATATTTTGAAGTATCTAAAAATGAAAAAATAACATGTCAGAGGATAAAAGAATTGTAAAAATAGATATACTCCTTCAGCAAGAAAGATATGTCGAAGCGGAGAAGATTCTTTCTGGCATGTTGTCCGAAGATCCCAATAGCGTTTTGACACTAACCTTGATGGGGGAGGTAAAGCTTCAGCAGGATGAATATGATGAGGCGGATACCTTGGTAGATAATGCCATAGGTATTTCACCAGATAATGGAGACTTATATTATCTAAAATCTAGGATAGCTATCCATAGAAATAAATTGAGTGAAGCAGAAGATTGGATAAAGAGATCTATCGAGATAGATGCGTTTGATGCTGACTATTTCGCAGTGCTTGCTTCTATCAAGTTGGGGCGGAAGCAGTTTGATGCAGCTTTAGAAAACGCCAACACAGCCTTAGAAATTGATGCCGAAAATATTACAGCGCTAAATATCAGAAGCACCGCCTTGGTAAAGCTAGATCGTAGTGAAGAATCATTTCAAACGATCGAAGGTGCATTGCGAGAAGATCCAAACAACCCATACACACATGCCAACTATGGATGGGGCTTGCTAGAAAAAGGAGAGCATGAAAAATCATTAGTACATTTCAAAGAAGCCCTATCGATTGATCCCAACTATGATTACGCCCAAGCTGGTTTGATGGAAGCATTGAAAGCAAAAAATCCAGTTTATAGACTCTTTTTGAAGTATATGTTTTTTATGAGCAAGCTCACTGCCAATTATCAATGGGGAGTGATCATCGGCTTTTATATGGGGTTTAGACTTATAAGAATTGTTGCAAGAAACAATGAATCGCTGCAGCCTTATCTCTATCCGTTATTATTTGCATTAGCTATTTTAGCCTTCTCTACATGGGTCCTCGGTCCCATCAGCAATTTGTTTTTGCGTTTCAATAAATATGGTCAGTTGCTCTTAGACAAAAAAGAGAAGATGAGTTCCAATTTTGTAGCATTGGGTTTGGCACTTTTCTTACTTGGGGTGATTTTATATTTTGCTTTATCTAGTGATAACTATTTAGTTCTTGCAGTATATGGATTTGCGATGATGGTTCCTTGTAGTGTAATGTTTAATAAAACTAAATATGATAATTTTCTTTTACTCTATACGATAGGGATGGGGATAGTTGGCGCTGCGGCAGTAACCATGGCATTCTTGTCAGATCAGCCATTCAACATAATGACTATTATTTTTGCCATTGGTTTTGTTGCTTTTCAGTGGGTGGCAAATGGAATGATGATCGCAGAAGACAATCGCTAACTAGACTATATCCTAATCAAAAATTAAATGTGGAAGACATATTAAAAATAGCAGATAGCTTCTATGATAATGGAGGATTTAAAGAAGCAATTGACTACTATAATCAGGTACTAGCTGAGGAACCCTACAATTCTTCTGCCTATGAAGGTCGTGGTTGTTGCTATTATGCTTTGCTTGACATCGATCAATCTATATTCGATCTTACATCTGCAGTGAAGTATGATTCGCAAAACCATAGTGCCTATTATAACCGCGCTATGATCTGGTATCACAAAAAAGATTTTGCCAATGCGAAAAATGACTTTGGACAGGCTTATTCGATTTATGGTGACAGTATAGAGTACACTTCTAATTTTGCCTTAGCCCATTTTGAACTTAAAAATTATACAGCAGCACTCGAGTTACTCCTCCCTCTATTGGAAGAGGATAAGTACAATCCCTGGACATTAGAAGTTATCAGCGCATGTTATTTCGAGGCGGAGCAGTTTGAATCTGCTATTGAGTTTTATCAGCGATTGCTCAAGGTGAATTCTAATGATGTCAATGCGTATAATAATATTGCCTTTTGTTTATTGGAGGCGGGTTTGTATAAAGAGGCCATTAGGCATTGCAATACTGCTTTACATATCAACCCAGGCTTTGCATATGCTTATAACAATAGAGGATTTTGTCGGTTCAAATTAGGGGATCCACAAGGTGGATTGGCTGATGTGAATGAATCATTAGATTTAGACCCCTCCAATTCCTATGCCTATAGAAATCGAGCATTGATCTATGAATCACAGAAAAAAATAGACCTAGCCGTTGCAGATTTAGAGCGAGCATTGACGCTAGGGTTCACTAATAAGTTTGGTCTAGCGGTGGAGAAAGATTTGAAGAGAATTAAGGGGTAGGTTTGGGCGATCCCCTTGCTCTACACAAAGCGCTACAATCGGGTCAGGCTCCTCCGGACTCGCTGTTCGCTCGGTACCTCCATTCGTACTTCATTTCGGTACTGCGCATTATGATGCGCATCCTCCATATCCTTATCGCAAGATTTGAACTGGTTTAAATATTTTGCTAGGTATGTTGAATGTGCTATATTGGAGCTTTAAGCACAAAACAAATAGCCTTGAAAGATACCTTAACTAAATATGCACATATACCTCTAAAACAAAGGAACAACAGAGTTTGGCGAACCTACGAAGGCGGAGCATTGATTGACAAGTGGAAAAAGAGTCCCACTCAGATTGATAACAGTATGCCGGAGCAATGGATTATGTCGGCTATCAATGCTCGCGGAAAAGATAGACCAAAAGACGAAGGACTCTCCTATGTAGAGACAGAGGAAGGTTTTTTCTCATTAAAAGAATTGATCAACTCTGATCTAGACTTGTATCTTGGAAAGGAAGTGTCACAAAAGTTTGGGACAACTGGTGTACTGATCAAGATGTTAGACTCTGTAGAACGACTGACTATTCAGGTTCATCCCGATAAACAATACGCCAAAAATATTCTCAATTCTCAATTTGGTAAAACAGAATCTTGGTATGTTCTTGATACGCGAGAAGTAGATGGAGAACCAAGTGTGGTATACATGGGTTTTAAAAAACACGTTACCAAGGAGCTCTGGAAGACGATTTTTGACAATCAAGATATAAAAGCTATGCTTGATTGCCTGCACAAGATTGAAGTGAAGTCAGGAGACGCATTCATGATTTATGGAGGAGTACCGCACGCTATTGGAGCGGGTTGTTTTCTTATGGAAGTGCAGGAGCCCACAGACTATACGATGCGTGTAGAAAAAACGACCCCAAAAGGACTCAAAATAGGACCTGGACTCATACATCAAGGCGTAGGAGAAGAGACCATGTTAGACTGCTTTCATTACGATACGTATACTCAAGAAGAAGCTTTAGAAAAATGGAAAATCACGCCAAAGGTGCTAGAAAATTCAGATCAGTTTACGCTTAAAACATTATTTAATAAGGAGCACACCAATTGTTTTGGCTTGAGCGAATTATCTTTAGATGGCGAGTATACCATCGATAACAACGGTGGTTTTTATGTGGCCGTTATTTACTCTGGAAACGGCACACTACTTTGTGAGGGTAAGGAATATGCATATACTCAAGGAGATGAGTTTTTTATTTCTGCGGCTATACCGAATATAAAAATTAGTGCTGATCAATCTTCAAAAATTTTGTTGTGTTATCCACCGTCATAGATTTAAGAGAAGACAAATTATAGACTATAAAATATGAATTTATTCAACCTAAAAGATAAGGTGATTTTAATAACCGGAGCCTGTGGTGTACTTGGAGGAGAGATGGCAAAATATCTCTTAACACAAGAAGCAACGGTCATTTTGTTACATTATAAGGAGGCGCCACTTACATCCGCTGTAGAACAACTCAAGTCTATCAGTGATAAAGTTACTGGCTATTTATGCAATGTTGTAGAAGAGGAAAGTCTACAAGAGGCGGCTACAAATATTATGGCTGATCATGGTAGAATAGATGTTCTCATCAATGCGGCAGGAGGTAATAAGCCGGGAGCCACTGTAGCTCCATCTCAGTCAGTATTTGATGTAGATATCTCCCAATTTAAAGATGTGATAGATTTAAATTTGTTTGGTAGTATTATACCATCTCTAGTCTTTGGGAAAGAAATGGCCAAAAATAAAAAAGGGACTATAATAAATGTGTCTTCGATGGCTTCAGAACGAGCTATCACTAGAATATTGGGATACTCTGCTTCTAAGGCGGCTATAGACAATTTTACGAAATGGATGTCAGTAGAGCTTGCTCAAAAATATGGCGACGGAATGCGTGTCAATGCCATTGCGCCTGGTTTTTTTATCGCCAATCAGAATCGTAAACTATTGACCAACGAAGATGGAAGTTATACCGATAGAGGCAATACCATTATTAGAAATACACCAATGAATCGATTTGGGAAACCTGAAGAATTGAACGGTGCTATACATTATTTGGCAAGTGAAGCTTCTAAGTTTGTAACGGGAACCGTATTGCCTATAGATGGTGGATTTAGTGCCTTCAGTGGAGTTTAAACTAAGACTGGAAGTAGAGATGTAATATACTCTGGGACTAGCTCTCCGACTTCATAGCCATCTTTATACCTATCTCTAGACCTCTTAGTTCTGCAAGCCCCTTTAATCTACCAATAGCTGAATATCCTGGATTTGTTTTTTTATGTAGATCGTCAAGTAGCATGTGTCCATGGTCTGGTCGCATAGGCATACGATAATCTTTCCTTCCCGAATTCAGTCTAGTTTTTTGTTCTATCAAGAGTTGTTTCATTACTTCGTACATGTTGACGTCCCCAGATAAGTGAGCGGCTTCATGAAAGTTGCCTGCTTGATCTCGAAGCGTGCTGCGCAGATGAATGAAGTTAATGCGATGTCCAAGTTCACTAATCATCTCTGGCAAATTGTTTTCATCGCTAACGCCTAAAGAACCAGTGCAAAAGCATAAGCCATTATTAGGGCTATTTACAACTTCAATAATTTTTCTTAAATCGTTCACATTGCTTACAATCCTCGGAAGCCCTAAAATTGGGAAGGGAGGATCATCAGGATGAATAGCCATAATGACATTTGCTTCGATGGCAGTGGGGATAATTTCTTTTAGGAAGGCCAGTAAATGTTCTCTGAGTTCATTACTCCCAATTTTTTTATATTCATCTAGAACGGTTTGAAATTGGCTCAAAGAGTAACCCTCTTCAGCACCTGGCAAGCCAGCGATTATATTATTTGTAAGGGTTTGTTTTTCTAGCCTTGACATGCTTTCGAAAACGCTTTTAGCAGCCGTTTTCTCTTGTTCAGAATACTCTAATTCTGCTCCTTTTCTCTTTAAAAGAAATAGATCAAAAACGGCAAATTTGTCAGCGTCAAAACGAAGTGCTTTTGAACCATCGGGAAGCTCGAAGGCAAGATCCGTTCTTGTCCAATCTAATACGGGCATAAAATTGTAGCAAACAGTATCTATGCCTGCTTGACCTAAGTTTAGAATACTTTTCTTATAGTTTTCAATGTACTCTTGGAATTTTCCAGTATGCTTTTTTATGTCTTCATGCACGGGGATGCTTTCAACTACAGACCAACTTAAGCCAGCTTGTTCAATTAATTGCTTTCTGACTTCAATCTCTTCTTTGGTCCATATTTGCCCATTCGGGATATGATGTAGTGCCGTCACGATGCCTGTTGCACCCGCCATTTTGATATGAGATAAGGGAATCGGATCTTTTGGTCCAAACCATCTCCAAGTTTGTTCTAAGCCAAATTTATTTGCATTCTTCACTAGGTTTCTATTTATAGTAGTTGTGCCAATACTCCTCTTACCCCAATAGCAGATGTGAATATAGAAAACAATAGAATCAATAAAAGAGTAATATTTGTTGTGGTTTTAAATTTATACTCTTGCATAAGGTCTTTCCTGTTTCCTAGATACATGATACATCCCACAGTCAATGGAAGAATAACAGAATTAAGGGCCTGTGAAATAATCATCACAAATACTGGTCGAGCATTAAATATAGGAACTACAAGCCCAAGTAAAGATATGAAGAAAACCATTATTCTATATTTTCCAAGTTTCATTTCACGAGGGGATTGATTGTAGTCGCATAACAACCATGGAAGCATCAAAACATTTGGGAACTGTGAAGAAACTCCTGCTGCTATAATACCAATAGCAAAAATAGCAACAGCCATTTTGCCTGCTAGGGGTTCCAGCAAAGTGATCATTTGTGAGGCTTCAGATAAGCCTAGATTAGCAGGGTACAAGGTACCTGCCGCGGCTGCCATGATGGAGATACTGATGATAAACATCAAAAAGACGGAGAATATAGCATCTGATTTTTGAGTGGCTTCATCTTTGATCGTCCATCCAGCCTCTTTCACTAGGGTAGTGCGCACAATGAACAAGCCTGAAAAAACAGTGGTGCCTACAAGAGAAGCAAGTATTAGATACGGTCCCTTATCTGAGCCTTCCTTCGTAGGCGGGATGTTGGGTATCAATCCACTCAGGATTTCACCAGGAGGAGGCATCAGGAGAAAGAAGTTCAATATAAAACAAGCAGACATCACAGCGACTATGACCGCTAATGCTCTTTCAAAAAATTGAGTCTCTCCATTCCAGAAAATAAAATAAACCAAACAGATATAGAAAGCGGCAAAGTATACTGCAGGAATTCCGCCGCTGATCATCGACTTTGACCATACATGTGATATGTCTGCAACTATGCCCATCACGCCCATGACACTACCCATCACACCAGCGGTTAGCGCCACTATGAAGAATATACCCATTGCTGGATGGATATGTTTCTTGAAGGCATATAAGGCGGTTTCGCCCGTAATCATAGTATAGCGGCTGTACAAGTTGATCATGAAGTAAGTAGCTAAACAAGAAAGGACAATAGTCCAGAGCATGGACATCCCATAGGTGGCTCCAGCTTTAGCCATAGAGGTAACACTTCCTGTGCCAATATTGAATCCCAGAAGAAAAATTCCTGGAAGAAAAAGCGCTAAACTTTTCTTAAGCTTACTTAATGACATTATTGATTTCTATTTAGAGTCTGTTTCTAGAATTACCTTAAAGACTAGCTACTGATAATCTTCTATTCTTGATAATCAAGTATTATTAGCCAATCAAATTGGTCAACCAATTTTTCAAATTCGAATATATGGAAAATAATCTAAGAGTAACGATTACTTTGTATTTTTTTAGAAACTCACTAAATCAAACCTACTTGTGATTTCAATTCTTGATTTTCTTT
>JALZVN010000215.1 GCA_023299965.1 Saprospiraceae bacterium
TGCCCTTCCTCAAACTCAGCTTTCCTTTGGTCGCCGGGTTCGATGGAGAATAAGAAGACGTCTCCATTGGGAAGCCATCTGTAGACATGAATGTCGCACGTCCCTTGGTTTATAAAGGTTACGTCGAATTCACAGGATTCATTTGTCTCCTTGTCTAAATCGAAAATGTCGACCAGAGAAGATGATTTTTCGAGTAGATCCATCGAAAATTCGCCTGCTTTTAGACCAAATGAAGTCAAACAGAACAATATCGAGAGTAAAACGACCGATACCAATCTATTTGATTTAACAAACGATTGGCACTGTTCAGAGTGTAAGAAAAGTTGCATAGTTCCTTTTTGTAAAAATGTTCTAATAGTATACTTGTTTTATTTATTCATGTCACAACATCCACGAAAGCGTAATTTTTAATTATCACTTTTGTAACATTCTAACAATCTGATTGCATCAATAATTAGACCAAATTTTCGTCATAATTACCTTTTTGCAAAATTAAATACTTTTTTTTGAGCTAAATAAAATTTTTATTGGCATTTACACTCTATTTGAGCGTAATATCCGAACAAAATTAAAATTTAAATATATGTAATAGTGACATGCAAGATCTCTATCTACGATATATCAGCTCTTTAAATCAATGATTCTTTTAATCATTGTCTAAAATAGTATGTCGACCTCCAGTATAATATGGATAAGTCAACGTTGATAACCGGTGTTGATGGATTTTCAAGCCTGCGACGGGCTTTAAAAACTATTTAGTAGTCTTTAATAGTAGATAAGTGGTATTTGGTAAATTTTCTTTAGGTTAGGACAAAATTAACAATAAAATCCGTTCTTGGAGTAATATTGTTACATAAATACGTATATTTTATTCCTCTATATCAGAATCCGTATTTAGCTGTGTCTCAATTTGCTCCATTGCAATATAATCGATTGACTCTGAAACAGTTGGAATGATTGTCAATACTGTATCCAATCTTGAAATTGAAATCAATTTTTTGACATTTTCATTCTCTACGCCTGTTACAATAAAAGATCCTTCTTCAGACCATAGTCGATTTGCTGTGAGGATTGCGCTTAAACCAGAGCTATCTACAAACTTCACTTTTTCGAGGTTAAGAATGAGATTCTTAGCACCTTCATTTTTGATAATTACAAACTCAGACTTAAGATGCGGGGCGAGTAATGAATTGATGTTCTCCTCCTCAATAGTAAGTACACAATAACTTTCTTGTTTGTCTGCTGTATATTTCATCTTTATCAGTCTAGCCTGCAAGATATTTATTTATTGGCAAAATCTCGTACATTATTAAAAACTATATTATATATTTTAGCCAACTTTAATTACGCTTCACACGTTTACACACTAGCGTCTTGGATGTAAAAAATATATAATCAAGCCTAATCGTTTTCTAAATAAATCCTTTACTGGCACAGTTTTGAAGACACTAAGTATAGATTAAGGATCCAAGATTTGATTCAAAACAAACATATTAATTATGTCTTTTTGATATAATATGTTATCATTGAATACAATTATTAGTTTATGAAGCGTGCAATAAATTTATTGCCCACCAAAAATTAAACAATGAGTAAAAAATTTTCTCCCATAGTAAAGCAGGTTATTACGGCTAGTAGAGAAGAAGCCATCAGATTAGGTCATGATTATATTGGCACTGAGCACTTGTTGCTTGGGTTAGTAAAAGAAAAGAAAAGCCTAGCCGTGAAGGTGCTTAAATCTCTAGACATCAATTTAGTAGCTCTGAAGAATAGTATCGAAGAATCTATTCAAACAAGAACAAACAGCAAGGCTACGATTAATTTAGGTGAGTTGCCTCTCAATAAGCAAGTAGAAAAGGTTTTAAAAGTAACCTTCCTAGAAGCAAAAATGCTCAAGAGTGAAGAAATAAGTCCTGAGCACTTAATGCTTTCAATTCTAAAGCATAAAGAAAATCTTGCAAGTAGAATACTTCGTCAATTTGATGTTGATTATGAAATATATAAGACAGAGATGGATTATGTAAAACAAGAGCAAGAGTTTACTTATCCTGATGTATTCAATAGTGCCTCTGAATCAGATGAAAATTTTGAAGATGATCAACAATCTGGGAAATTTCAAAGAAAAGGCAACTCTAAATCAAGAACACCAGTTTTAGACAATTTTGGAAGGGATATCACAAAATTGGCAGATGAGGGCAAATTAGACCCTATCATAGGTCGTGAAACGGAAATAGAAAGAGTTTCACAAATTCTGAGTCGTAGAAAGAAGAACAATCCTATATTAATAGGTGAACCAGGTGTGGGTAAAACAGCCATTGTAGAAGGTCTTGCTTTACGTATCAATCAAAAGAAAGTGTCTAGAACACTTTTCAATAAGCGTCTAGTAATGCTTGATCTTGCAGCGCTCGTTGCGGGTACTAAGTATAGAGGTCAGTTTGAAGAGCGAATGAAGGCAATTATGAACGAACTCGAAAAAAGCAGAGACGTCATATTATTCATTGATGAGATTCACACTATAGTTGGTGCTGGTGGAGCAACTGGTTCACTTGATGCTTCTAATATATTCAAACCTGCTCTTGCAAGAGGGGAATTGCAATGTATAGGCGCATCCACCCTAGATGAATATCGTCAGCACATCGAAAAAGATGGTGCTTTAGATAGAAGATTTCAAAAAGTACTGGTAGAACCGCCTTCAGCAGAAGAAGCTGTTCACATACTTAATAATATAAAGGAAAAATACGAAGAGTTCCACAATGTCGATTATTCTGACGATGCTGTTGAAGCATGTGTAAAATTAAGTGATAGATATATAAGTGATAGATTCCTTCCGGACAAGGCTATTGATGTCTTAGATGAAGTAGGAGCTCGTGTTCACTTAAAGAACATTCATGTTCCTAAGCATATCGAAGAATTAGAGAAAAAGATCGAAGATCTTAAAGAACTGAAGAATCAGGCGGTAAAAAACCAGCAGTACGAGCGTGCAGCTGACTTGCGTGATGATGAGAGTAAACTTGTTAGACAATTAGAGTTTGCTAAAGTGGAATGGGAGGAAGAATCTAAGACAAAACGTTATCCAGTAGTGGAAGACGATATAGCTGAAGTAGTAGCTATGATGACTGGTATCCCAGTTAAAAGAGTTGCGCAATCAGAAAGTTCGAAATTGGTTAAAATGTCTGATGATCTTGGCGGAAATGTAATCGGTCAAGATGAGGCAATACAAAAAGTAACCAAAGCAATACAAAGAAATAGAATAGGGCTTAAAGATCCATCTAAGCCAATTGGTTCTTTCATATTCCTAGGTCCTACAGGTGTAGGAAAAACAGAACTGGCTAAAGTATTAGCTAAATACATATTTGATTCTGAAGAAGCGCTTATACGTATTGATATGAGTGAGTACATGGAGAAGTTCTCAGTAAGTAGACTTATCGGAGCGCCTCCAGGCTATGTAGGATATGAAGAAGGCGGTCAACTTACAGAAAAAGTAAGGAGAAAGCCATACTCTGTAATATTGCTAGATGAAATAGAAAAGGCACATAGAGATATCTTTAGTATCCTTCTCCAAGTAATGGATGATGGTCAGCTTACAGATGGTATGGGTCGTAAGGTAGATTTCAAAAACTGCCTTATTATAATGACTGCCAATATCGGTATCAAGGAGATGGAAAGGTCTATCAAGTTTGGTATGAGTGATAAGGCAAAGGAAGAACATGATCAAACTTACCTACAAAGTGCTATAAAGAAGGTGTTTGCACCTGAATTCCTTAATCGTATAGATGATATCGTCATCTTTAAGAAGCTGATGAAGGAGCATATCTTTAAGATTATTGATATCACACTAAAGGACTTGTTTGATAGATTGGAAGGTATGGGCTATTCTTTGAAGCTTACTGATGATGCAAAAGACTTTGTGGCTGAGAAAGGATACGATCCACAATTTGGTGCACGTCCTCTTTCAAGAGCCATACAAAAGTACATTGAAGATCCGCTTGCGGAATATATACTTACCAATAATCCTGCAGAAGGCACTGCATTGAAGGCTTCTCTTGATAAAAAGAATAATGTACTGAAAATTACCTCTCCTAACGACAAATCGAAGAAATCGGAGTCTAAGAAGTAAAAAATATCAAAAAATTATAAGGACTACACCCAAATATTCATTTATTTAGGTGTAGTTTTTTATTTTTTATCCTATATTTAAACAATTAAATTTTATCATTAAAAAATACACATTTGGCCAATAGAAGATCCAGAAACTTTGTAAGAAGACCAGAGCACAACTACAAAATCAACAAATACATTACTTCACAAAGAATTCGTCTAGTAGGAGATGATCTTGAATCTGTAAGCGCAGAAGTAGGCGTGAAAATAGAACCAGACGTATATAATACCCGTCAAGCTATAGCATGGGCTGAGCAGGTTGGTTTAGATCTTGTCGTTATCTCTCCAAAAGCTGACCCACCAGTAGCTAGAATCATTGATTTCAAGAAGTTTCTTTATCAAAAGAAAAAGAAGGACAAGGAAATCAAGGCTAAAACACAAAAAACAGTTATCAAAGAAATCAGATTTGGTCCTAATACGGATGATCATGATTTTGAGTTTAAAATGCGTCACGCACATAAATTCCTTGAAGAGGGTGCAAAAGTAAAGGCTTACGTGCACTTTAGAGGTAGAACGATTGTATTTAAAGATAGAGGAGAATTGCTTCTCTTAAAGTTCTTAAAGGAACTAGAAGAAGTAGGCGTGGCTGAAGCACTTCCAAAAATGGAAGGAAGAAGAATGATTGTAATCATTCAACCTAAAAAGAAGAAAAAGAGCAACTAACTCTTTAATCAAAAATATATAAAGGCTATCTTTTGAAAAAAAGATGGCCTTTTTGCTTTTAGAGTCTATCTATAAGCAAGTTGATTACCTCTTTGGAATACAGATGAATACTTAAAAAGGCTTATTTTCCCTTAGCGGCTCGCCAAAGGCGATACAGCCTACCTCGTAGGCTGGCCTGCAGAAGGCAGGTAAGCTAGACAAACGGAGTGCGTAGAGGCGAAGGACAGTAGAGGCCATGACGTAGGAATGGGTGCGCAGCACGTACCCTCGCATGCCCTGGTCTCGCTTATCTCGATCTGCGAGGGCTTGGGTGGTACAGCAAGGATCGGGATAAGTCGAGACGCCCCCTAATCAAGACCATAATTCCTATATATAATAAGGTACTAGTCCCTACTTGAATATCACCTCGGTAGCTCCGTACCCAAATTGACCATGGTATTCATTTTTGAATTGAGCAACAGTAGGATCTGCTTTGAGCATATTGGCAAGGTCGTTTTTGAGACGCCCCTTCCCCACTCCATGCAATAGATACACCTTGTCAATTCCCAGCATATATGCCTCCTCTATATATTCCTTCGCTTTGAATAGCTGATATTGGAGTTTTTCGAAGGTATTCATATTACTAGAATCACCAACAAGTTGTTCAATATGTAGATCAATGGAGGTGCTAAAATTGGCTTTATTAAGGATATCTAGATTAATAGGTGTAGCAGCCACAAACTGCTTTTCCTGCTCGACTTGGACCGTACGAGTATAGTTTTTTAGGCTCTCTTCTTGCGTTTGTGTTTTCGCCTTAACTTCCTCTAAACCAAGCTTATAATAGGTTTGCTGCGTGTATGAATCTACCATCTTGTGCTTGAAAAAGGACTTTGCCTTGATTTTTAATATATAGTTTAATCTCGGTCCTGTACCTGTAGACAACTTCTCCCACATGGTAATAGCAAAAATGGGAGACTCATTGAGGTGGTCAAACTTGAGGTAGTTTAGCTTCTGGTCGCCGTACGACAATACTTGAGAAGTGAAGCGTTTTGAGGTCTCTCTTCCCGAGCTATAGGTAATATCATACAAATAATCCAAGTCTGAATCATTGATCAATTGTGCTTGAAAACCATCAATGTCGTTTTCCTCATTTAGATATGGGTAAAAATAGATTTGAAACATATACTTTTGTATTGACCTAATAAGGTAAGTGGCAATATATATAGATAGCGCATCAAAAACAATAGGGTGCTCCTAGATGCCAAACAAAAAAACCGTGTGAAAAAGACCTATAAAATAAAAGAGATACACTATACGCTTCAAGGCGAAGGGTATCATAGTGGACGTCCTGCTATATTCTGTCGCTTTTCGGGCTGCAATCTATGGAGTGGTCTAGAAAAAGATCGCCCAAAAGCTATTTGTCAATTTTGTGATACTGACTTTTGGGGAATTGATGGAAATCAAGGCGGTAAATATAAGGGTGCTCAACTAGCAGACTTGCTAGATTCATTGTGGCCTAAAAATAATACTTCTAATAAATTTGTAGTATTTACTGGTGGAGAGCCACTTTTGCAACTGGATACTGCGCTGTGTGATCAGATGCATGCTATAGGGTTTGAGATTGCGGTAGAAACCAATGGTACTATAACTCCTCCAGAAGGAATAGATTGGATATGTATGAGTCCAAAAGCGAACACTGACATCCTATTGACTACCGGTCATGAACTCAAAATCGTTTATCCTCAAAGAGGTATCGATCCCATAGATTTTGAGCATATGAATTTTGCTAATCGATATTTGCAGCCCATGGATAATGAGCAGCAGGCTGAAAACACCAAAGCTTGTGTGGATTACTGTAAAGAGAATCCCAAATGGAAACTGAGTGTGCAAACCCATAAAATATTGAACATACCTTAACCTTGACAAAGCATAGAAAATGAAAATAGGCATAACAGGAAACATAGGTAGTGGAAAAACTACCATTTGTAAGATATTTGAAACACTCGGTGTGCCTATTTACTATGCGGATACAGAAGCCAAGAAATTGATGACTGAGGACCCATTGGTCCGAGAACAAGTCAAGCTACTCTTTGGTGTAAAAGCATATCTACAAGATGGCTCTCTAGACAGAAAATATATCGGCAGTATCGTCTTTAACAATACACAAATGCTGACTCG
>JALZVN010000216.1 GCA_023299965.1 Saprospiraceae bacterium
CTTACTTACGTTTCTTCTGTTTACGTTTTTTTGCTGTAGGCTTAGATTTGGAGGGTTCATCACTTTTGCGATGCTGAATGAAATTAGATACATTGATCGATAAGCCAAAAGAGATGGTGGTATTATTGTCCTGCAATAGGCCAAGGCTTTGATTCCAGTTAGCCGAAATAAAACTTTGAATGTTGTTGTCTCCTTTAGAGACTTTAAGATCATAATCAACGACATGGAGGGGAGAGTTATCCACTATATTTCTTAACTGAGTCAATTCGAATTCTGTAAAGGTTCCAAAGCCTGTAGCGTTTAGATAGTTGACGACGCTATAGCGCATTCCAAGATTTACAGTAAATGTTTTTGACTGCCAATATATTTGACCCGTGATATTTGGTCTGAAAATATCTGCTTCGAAACTATTAAATGAAATACTTGGACCTATACCGGGAGCCGTTGGGTTATTTCTTGAGACAATTTGTCCCCAGGCTACATTCGCGAATATATCATATCCAATGGCGCATTTTTGTGGTCTCTGATACTCTTTTATAGTATTTGGGAATAAAGGCTTTACTTCTTTTGAAGAATAATAGCCAATGCCAAATGTTCCATTATTGATATTTCTATCTCTATTATCATTTCGTAGTCGTGTAAAGGCAAAGTCGCTTTTGATACCAAGATTACCAAGAGGGCTGTAAGCAAGTTGTACGGTATTGATGCCTACTCCTGCTTTTAGATCGTTCTTTTCTTGTAGTATAAGATGATTTCCCGCATAGGGCACGTAGAAGTCTCTACCGCAACTAAAAAACAGGAGAGAAAGTAATAAGAGTAACAAAGTATTAGACGTCCGTTTCATCTTGCTAATATAAGAATTTGTTATAAGTACACCTCTAATTCAGAAATTAATAGAGATGGCCATAGGTTATATACCTATTGTTTCACTTATATTAAATATCAATTTTGGATGAATCTTATAATAATACCTCACTTATACGATTTGTAGTATAAAATGGCGTGCAAGATTTTAGATAGAAATGATTAAGGTCAAGGCGAAAAGCGCAATAATAGCCTTAGATATTAGGTCCCGATAGCTATCGGGATTTAACGAAGAGACCTGCCTACCGCAGGCAGGTTGAGTATTTTTATCAAAATATATGCGTCATTTTAAACTTCAAATGGTATTATATAATTACTGAATAGCCATCTCACAGCACAATGAAATAAGGTTGTATTCCCATGCAGTGTATTGATGGTCAATATTATAATCTAAAGTTGCTCTTTAGTGTCCCATATTATTGTTGAAACATTAACGTCTAAGGATACATTTGGCTGAGGAGTAGAAGTGGTATGAGGTGGGCAGAGTCCTTTATAAAGCTCCCACAGTCATGGCTGTTGCCAGACATGACTGTGGGAATAGCTGAATAAGGAATATGGCTATCGAGTAGGAACGGATGGTCCGACCCCTGGTGCATAGCCTTTTCGCGCTTGCAAAGGGGGCAGCCCCAAACCTAACGAGTTATATTATACTTGATGCGCTAAAATGGTCTTTTCTATTATATCGCAACAATCTTGAATCTGCTTTTCGTTTATGACTAACGGAGGAGCAAATCTTATGATGTTTCCATGTGTAGGTTTCGCTAAGAGACCATTTTTAGAAAGCGCTACACAAAGGTCCCAAGCGGTGCTACTATCCTCCGTATCATTGATGACGATGGCGTTTAACAATCCTTTTCCTCTCACTAAAGTGATAAGATCAGTCTTTTCCTTTATTGCATTCATACGGGCTCTGAATAGGATACCCATTGCTTCTGCATTTTGAGCTAATTTTTCATCTCGAATTACTTCAAGTGCTTCAATAGCAACGGCACAAGCCAATGGATTACCTCCAAAAGTAGACCCATGTTCTCCTGGTCTAATGCATTCCATAATGTGGTTATCCGCTAAAGCTGCGGACACGGGAAATACACCACCTGATAAGGCTTTTCCAAGGATGAGTATGTCTGGTTTTACTTGAGGCTTGTTCTCACAGTGTCCTTTACAAGTGCAGTCTCCACAGGTAGCTAGTAATCTTCCTGTACGAGCTACTCCTGTTTGGACTTCATCCGCTATGAGCAATACGTTGTGCTTTTCGCAAAGTGTTTTGCATCTAGTCAGATAGTCGTGATCTGGCACCATCACACCGGCTTCCCCTTGGATAGGTTCTACTATAAACCCAGCAATATTTGGATCGCTTTTAAAGGCTTCCTCCAATGCATCTACATCATTGTAAGGAATCAAAATATAGCCAGGCATGTAAGGACCAAAACCAGTGGTACTCTGCGGATCTACAGATGCAGATATGATAGCCATGGTACGGCCATGAAAATTGTTATTTACAAAAACGATCTTCGCCTGATTTACAGGAACGCCTTTTTTCTCATAAGCCCATTTACGGCAAATCTTCAAGGCCGTTTCAACCGCCTCTACACCCGTGTTCATCGGGAGTACTTTGTCGTATCCAAAGTATTCAGTAACGTACTTTTCATACGGTCCTAAACAATCATTGTAGAACGCTCTTGAGGTCAAGGTTAATTTGTCGGCTTGAGTTTTCAGTGCATTGATAATTCTAGGATGACAGTGACCTTGATTCACCGCTGAGTATGCGGATAAGAAATCATAGTATTGTTTTCCCTCTGCGTCCCAAACGTGCACACCATTTCCCTTAGACAGTACTACTGGTAATGGATGGTAATTGTGCGCGCCGTATTTGTCTTCCAATTCGATTAGAGATTTGGAATCTGTTGCGTTATATGTAATCATACTATGTTTTTTTAGGTCTTAGGATAAGTAGTTATCAACTTCGTGATATTTCATTTTGAAGGCATCAGATACTCCTTTGTACACAATGTCTCCATTAATAATGTTGAGTCCTAGTTTTAGACTTTCATCTTGTTGACAAGCCTTTTTCCAACCCATATTTGCCAATTTTCTAGCATATGGTAAAGTAGCGTTTGTCAATCCTATGGTAGAAGTATATGGTACGGCTCCTGGCATGTTTGCTACCGAGTAGTGAACCACTTCATCAATAATATAAATAGGATCTTTATGGGTGGTAGGCTTAGTCGTCTCAAAGCAACCTCCTTGATCTACTGCTACGTCTACTAAAACGGTACCCGGTCTCATCTCCTTGAGCATGTCTTTGGTAATAAGATTAGGAGCTTTAGCGCCTGGTATCAATACTGCACCAATAATTAAGTCGTGGTTCTTGATTAGTCTGCGGATGTTATACTCGTTAGAATACATCGTATTGACATTCGCTGGCATAATATCTGATAAATGTCTTAGTCTATTGAGGTTGATATCCATAATAGTAACTGAAGCGCCTAGACCTGCAGCCATTTTAGCGGCTTGCATACCAACGACACCACCCCCAAGTACGAGTACTTTAGCAGGAGGTACACCTGGAATACCACCTAGTAGAATTCCTCTACCTTTCAAAGGCTTTTCTAGATATTTTGCTCCCTCTTGGATAGACATTCTACCGGCTACTTCTGACATAGGTACTAATAGAGGTAAAGATCGATCTTCCATCTCCACTGTTTCGTAAGCAAGGCAAATAGCCTTAGACTTTACCATAGCAGTAGTTAGTGGTTTGTGAGAGGCAAAGTGGAAATAAGTAAAAACCAGTTGATTCTCTTTCACCAGCTTGTACTCTTTTTTGATAGGCTCTTTTACCTTCATGATCATCTCAGCTTTCTTATAAACCGCTTCGATGGTTGGAAGGAGCTTTACACCTGCTTTTTTGTACTCAGCATCGCTAAAACCACTGCCAATACCAGCCGTTTTCTGAACAAACACTTTATGTCCGTCACGTACTAATTCGAATGCGCCCGCTGGCGTAAGTGCAACTCTGTTTTCGTTGTTTTTAATCTCTTTTGGAACACCAATTATCATTATGTAATATTGTTAGTTATCTAATATGATTCTAGAGCTCGAAAGTAAGCTTTTATTTTCAATCTAATACAAAGGCTAGGCGATAAAAATAGAATATGGACTTGGTGTGAAAATCCCCTTTTCTTCCCCTACTTCGAAAAGTTTCTTTACTGCCGAACGTCCAGTTATTCCTAAATCACTCGAAAAGGCATTTACATACAAAGATATATGCTGTTTCACCACCTCAGGCTCCATTTCTTGCGCGTGTTGTAGCACATATGGGGTAGATTCAGAGGGGTTATCAAAGGCGTACTGAACGGATTGGCTGATCAAGTTACTGATGGCCACAATATTTTCTTTTCCTAAACTACGCTTTGCGACAATACCCCCGAGTGGAATAGGGTAGTTGTAGGTGCCTTCCCAATATTCTCCAAGATCAACTACTTTATGAAGCCCTTTATCTTGATAGGTAAACCTGTTTTCATGAATGATCAATCCAAGATCTGCCTGACCGCTAAGGACAGCTTCTTCGATCTCATGAAAAAGCATTACTTCCTTATTTTGTAAGGTAGGATAGGCTAATGAAAAGAGGAGGTTGGCTGTGGTATACTTGCCTGGAATTGCTATTTTTAGGTCATTTCCGAGTGAGTCAGGAGACATAGGCGTTTTGCTAATCAGAAGAGGACCACAGTTATGGCCTAAAGCACTTCCGGCATCCAATAGTTGATAATCTTTTAACATATAAGCGTAAGCGTGGTAGCTTAGTTTAGTGATATCTAGTGTAGAGGCAAAGGCTAAATCGTTAAGTTCCTTTATGTCACCGAGATGTAGGTCAAATTCGAATCCCTTTGTGTCTATACGCTTGTTGACTAAGGCGTCAAACATGAAGGTGTCATTTGGGCAGGTAGAAAAGCCAAGGCTTATTTTCATAGGTCTTATATTTGCATGGCAAAT
Organism: Saprospiraceae bacterium; assembly: GCA_023299965.1. Lineage (GTDB taxonomy): Bacteria > Bacteroidota > Bacteroidia > Chitinophagales > Saprospiraceae > JALZVN01. The sequence continues at coordinate 4,855 of JALZVN010000216.1, forward strand.
ATAAATCTTTTCATTTCCAAGATTAAACTTAATTTTGCGATATAGCCAAATAATAATATGAAATTAGATATAAAGCATGTTGAGGTACTGTACGAAGACAATCATTTGATCGCTTGCAATAAGCCAGCGGGTTGGTTAGTACATGGAGATGAGACTAAGGATACTCCTTTTACGGAGTATGTGAAGCAGTGGATAAAGGTAAAGCATAAAAAACCAGGCAATGTCTTTTTGGGGGTCATACATCGTATTGACCGACCAGTAAGCGGGGCTATCCTATTTGCTAAAACTTCGAAGGGCTTGGCTAGGATGAACGATGTGTTTAAACAGCGAGCCATCAAAAAAGTATATTGGGCTATCACCAATAAATCACCTCATGAACTGAGTGGTACCCTCAGTCATTACATCAAGAAAGATCCAAAGAAGAACAAGTCTAACGTCATCGACAGAAAAGGGAAGAATAATAAAACCTACAAAGATGCCGTAATGGACTACAAAGTAATTGGACGTCTAGCGGGGCACCATTTATTGGAGTTGAATCTAAAAACAGGAAGATCGCACCAGATCCGAGCGCAGTTAGGTCATGTTGGTTGCCCGATCAAGGGAGATCTCAAATATGGATTTACGCTTCCTAATCCCGATGCTACTATTCACCTACACAGTAAGTATTTGGAATTTGAACATCCTATCAAAAAAGAACTAATACGAATTTCAGCGCCGCTTCCCAATGATCAAGTGTGGCAATTGTTTGAATAAGAAAAAATACTTTTCTATCAAGACAAGGGTGTATTTAGGTTTACATTGTTACTTTTTGATTTTGTTTCCGTCATAAGGGTGGAAATCCAATCATTACTATTAGTTATTTCGCTTTATTTGATAGTAAACTTGACCCTTTTTATATTTTATTGTATTTTATGGGGGTACTACTTTTGATAAATTATAATCCATAATCCACCATGACAATGAATAAGTTTGTTCCGGACGCTCTCAAACCAGTATCAGAGCGACTTCTTAGTTTAATCACCAAATTATCTGACTTTAATACAGCAGGTCAAGGACTAAACTCTAAAGTAAAGCGTACATACTTTAATCCTTCCATCAGAGAACTTAATTAAAGAATTTCATACTAATTCAATTTTGTTTTGCTAAAGCGAAACGCAGGGAATGTTCTTTGAGCATTCCCTTTTTGCTGTGTGCCCACTAGAGTATTCGCCCGAATTTTCTCCATATGACTAATTATTAGTCATATCTACGCTAATACATTAAAAAAAGCAGAGCCTATACAACAAATATAGGCTCTCGATGGTATTATTAATATATCTAGTAATGGGTAAGTTTTAGTTATTTATTTTGCCTATCTAATTATTGTATTGGTAAAATTTGATTATATTAGCGCAAGCGAAATAATATAGGTTCCCATCCTAGCATATCACGATTATATAACCAAAACCGATTATCGTGGAACTAATAGTAAAAATTCAAGAAATGAGACCATCGTTTTTCAAAGGAGCCTTTGTAGGCTTAGCCGTTTCGGTTGTACTTTGGCTTGGAATTATTTATGGGGTTAACATTATTGTAGATGTTACACAAGTAACTGCTGAAAATATGGTTTCTATCCAGTAGTTTGGATCGAAACAGTTATCTACCAAATAAACCAAACCAAATGAAAGCTCCCCTGTAAGCAGGTTGGATTAAGATATATGTATATATAACTGAAATCCACCCTTACCTTATCTGGACAGCCATTCCAATACCATAATATCATTTTGGTATCTTATGTAAATCAATGAACTGCAGGTTTGTTGATGCACATAATTTATTAAAGACCTAATGCATGCATTCCTAAACCTATATACAGACAGTATAGCTCTATAGTCCTCTGTGCAGGGATATAGTCAAGGTCGAATGGGAGGCCAAACCAGCCATTCATATCTAAACTTGTAAAGATTCTAGTATCATTTCATTGAAAACAATGAATGAGGGAATAGAGGTATCTAACTGTCGATTAGGTTTGTATTACCCCTACATTAAACTTCTTCACCTTGCCATGATTTGCCATTTCAATACCAGTTGCGATAAAGCGGCGTGTTTCTACGGGGTCTATGATAGCATCCACCCATAATCTTGCCGCAGCATAGTAGCTAGTCGTTTGTTCATCGTACTTCGACTTTATAGAGTCAAAGAGTTCTTTTTGAGCTTTCTCATCAGGCGCTTTATTTTTATTCTTCATTGCGTTGACCTGAATTTGAGTGATTACTTTAGCAGCTTGCGTGCCTCCCATAACAGCTATCTTTGCTGTTGGCCAAGCCACAATCATCCTTGGATCATAAGCTTTACCACACATGGCATAGTTCCCAGCTCCGTAGCTATTACCCATAACTACAGTGAACTTAGGTACCGTTGAGTTACTTACGGCATTGACTAGCTTTGCACCATCTTTGATGATACCACCATGCTCTGATCGCTTGCCAACCATAAAGCCAGTAACATCTTGAAAAAAGACAAGAGGAATCTTCTTCTGATTGCAGTTCATTATGAATCGAGTAGCTTTATCTGCACTGTCTGAGTAAATGACTCCACCAAATTGCATTTCACCACTTGCACTTTTTACCACTTGACGATTATTCATCACTATACCTACAGACCAACCGTCTATTCTAGCGTAAGCGCAGATAATAGTCTGACCATACGTTTTCTTATACTCTGTAATACTTCCTTCATCTACTATGCTGTCTAGAATTACTCTTGAATCATATGGCTTGGACGACTCAGAAGGGAAGTTAGCATAAATGTCTTCAGGGGGTAATTTAGGTGCTTTAGGTTCTTTTTTATTAAATCCAGCTTTCTTTTGGCTGCCTATTTTTCCAACTAAATCTTTGATGGTATCAAGACACTCTTCATCATTTTTCATGATATAATCCGTTACGCCGCTGATGCTACTTTGTGTTACCGCGCCTCCCAAAGTTTGCTTATCTACCGTTTCTCCGATAGCCGCTTTTACCAGATAAGGTCCAGCCAAGAAAATAGAGCCAGTTCCTTCAACGATTAGAGCTTCATCCGACATGATAGGCAAGTACGCTCCACCAGCTACACAACTGCCCATAATAGCAGAGATTTGGGGTATTCCTTTAGAGGAGATTATAGCATTGTTTCTAAACATTCGACCGAAGTGCTCTTTGTCTGGGAAGATCTCGTCTTGCAATGGGAGATAAACCCCAGCACTATCTACTAGGTAGATTAGTGGTATTCTATTTTCTAAGGCTATTTCTTGCGCTCTGAGGTTTTTCTTTCCTGTGATTGGGAACCAGGCTCCAGCTTTCACTGTAGCATCGTTGGCAACAATCATGCACATCTTTCCCGACACATAGCCAAGTCCCATGATGACTCCTCCTGCAGGGGCACCACCATGGTCTCTATACATGCCATACCCAGCAAAAGCACCTAATTCAAAGAAGTACGAATCGTCGTCTGTGAGATAGTCTACTCTCTCACGTGCAGTGAGTTTGCCTTTACTATGTTGCTTCTCTATTTTTGATTTGCCGCCACCTAGATATATACGTTCCAATCTGCGTTGCATGCGGCTAACGCCAAGCTTATTTTCATCTTGATTGATACTTGCGTTGAGGTCGTTTTTTCCCATTCCCAAAGTTAGGCAATAGAAAAAATATATTTACACTATTTCTTAAAAGCATAGAAATAATCTCCCGAAAAGTGTTCATAAATACCTTCTAGCATCACTTTATCTTCTGCTTCGTTGATGAGATCTACTACTTCTTCAATATTTTCAGCTGTAGCATCATTCACTTTAGTAATTATAAATCCAGGATCCATATTAGTACGGGCGATTGGACTGCCCTTGTAGACGCTTTTTACCATCACACCATCTATATTGAGACGGAGTTTCTCATCCTTGCTCAATTCTCTGAGTTCGAAGCCAAGATCATGCAGCACATCGTCCTCATTCACCTCTAGGGTGACAAATTCGGTGCTATTCTTTTCATTTCTTAGTAATACCTCTGCCATGAGCATTTTACCGTTTCGCATGTATTCTATTTTGAGGATATTACCAGGTCTTTGCAAACCTATGAACTCTGATAGACTAGGAGCAGAGGTAATCGTCTTGCCATTGATAGATAATAGTATGTCTTCCTCTCTAAGCCCAGCCTCGGCAGCACCACTACCTTGTTCTACACGATTGATATATACCCCTTTGATTTCATCGAGGCCAAATTTTTCTTTGATACTGCTATTCACTTCAACCATGTCTATGCCCAGCAATCCACGCTGCACTACACCATAATTTTTTAGATCATTGATAACCTTACTCACCAGATTCACAGGTACAGCAAAAGAATATCCTTCATATCGTCCAGTCCTTGTGATGATGGCAGTATTTATTCCGACTAGCTCACCATTCGTGTTTACCAAGGCGCCACCACTATTACCAGGGTTGATAGCCGCATCAGTTTGAATAAAAGATTCTATCGTATTCTTACCTTGCAATATATCTATAGTTCTCCCTTTTGCACTCACGATACCAGCAGTAACAGTAGTACTTAGATTAAAAGGATTTCCAACTGCTAGGACCCATTCCCCAACATGTAAGGAGTCAGAATTGCCAAACGGCAAATAAGGGGATTCTCGTTCGCTCTCAATTTTGAGAAGCGCAAGATCAGTAGATGGATCTTTACCTATAAGGTTAGCGGTGTATTCTGATTTATCATATAGGGTTACCTCATACTTATCACCATCTTCGATTACGTGATTGTTTGTCACGATGTATCCATCTGGAGATATCAAAACGCCCGAACCAGTACTATTATGTGAAGATTCCCAAAATCTACGATTATCTATAGAATTGATGTTTACGATTACTGGAGCCACTGCTTCAGCTGCATCTATAAAGTTTGTGGGTGATGAAGATATAAATGGCCTATGCGTTTGATTTCCGTTTACACTAGAACTACCAAAGTTACTGGTAGCCAGAGCAGGGGAGGCAGATTGTTGGTAAATTACAGTCTTTGGAGACTCTATATACTTGTATACCACTATGGTAAGTAGGGCACTTAGTACTGAACAGAAAATCACCAGACCGTATTTTTGCATATCGTTTATTGTATATGTTTAACCTATTGATAATCAAACCTTATGCCACTATGCCATTAATATGAGGTTTGAAGTTTTTATTTCTTTTGGGCCTTCCCTTCGGGTCGCTATGTTTCATGGCTCGTTATTCACTCGGCCCTAGGCTTTCGCAAAAAAAAGGCTACAGCCTAGGTCTTCGGACATCCGTCCTCACCATTTCACAGCGCTAGTCCTTTTCGTTTTTGACCATTTCTTTCAGTATAACGCTTCTCAACCGATAAATAGATATGAATGAACATATATAAATAATCACAAAGGTATGTTTTTCTTCAGATAAGCTTAATTTTGTCCCTCATGGTTTTCAAATAAGCTAAACTTTAATAGACTTATGAAAGAGAAAGAAAAAGAAGAAATCGAAGATCCAGACGAACATTATTTAGGTAATATATGGGGATGGAAGTTTTCTTTCATTGGATTAGGACTTATATTATTTTTTCTGGCTATTGCTATCTATCAAGCAAAAGTCAAAGGAGTGTCAATCGACGAGATTGGCAAGGGAGAACAAACTATTGAGGTTTTTAAATAACAGCATTTATGCAAATTCCATTTACTAAATACCAAGGTACAGGCAATGACTTCGTTTTGATTGATCAGCGAGAAGAGAAATTTATTGATCGAGAAGATCAAGTGCTCATTTCCACCATTTGTGATCGCAAGTTTGGGATTGGAGCAGATGGCTTGATATTATTGGAGCAACTTGCTGGTTTTGATTATGAAATGGTCTATTTCAATGCAGATGGACGGACGAGTTCCATGTGTGGAAATGGTGGTAGATGCATTACCGCATTCGCCAATCAAGTTGGATTGCCCAAAGGTCAACACACATTTATGGCCATTGACGGTCAGCATATCTCCAAATTCAATGAAGACGATACCGTTTCCCTAAAAATGAATGATGTACATTCTGTGATAAGCGGAGAAGACTTCTACATATTAGATACAGGTTCACCACACTACGTGATTTTTGTAGAGGATATTGATGATATAGATGTCAAGAAGCAAGGAGAAGCTATCCGATATTCGGAAGAATTTAAAGAAGAGGGGATAAATGTCAACTTTGTAGAAGTCACAAAGACGGGCATCATAGTAGCTACCTATGAAAGGGGAGTAGAAGCTGAAACCTTATCCTGCGGAACGGGAGTTACCGCTGCAGCGATTGCTTTTCATAGGTATTCCAAGAAACCAATTGGATCTCATCAAATTAAAATAGAAACGAAAGGAGGTAACTTGAGTGTTCATTTTGACGCCACCGATGCAGGTGATTTTGAGAACATTTGGCTAAACGGTCGTGCTACCAAGGTCTTTACAGGGCTATTTTTGCCTAATGTATGATAAGCGAAGGATATTTCCTACTCTATTTCAAGGTTCATCAAAACTGATTTCAATTCACTTAGCGCATGATGATCTCCCTGAGCTTTGCAAATGTCAATTCCAGTCTTGTATATTTCTATAGCCTGCTCCTTTTGACCTTTTTCAGCTAGAGCAGCGCCCAAATGATAATATACCCCTGTATAATTTGAATCGTTTGATACCACTTTCTCGTAGTAAGTAATAGCTGTATCCATATTATCTACTTTTTCATACTCTTTTGCAATAGCAAATAGTAGGAAGGAGTCCTGAGGATCCTCTTTGAGCATATTTTCTAGGGTCTGTAGTCGTGACATAAGTTGGAATAATGAAGAATGTTTTAAACAAAATGGAATGAAAGCGAATTTTCGCCGCACATACCAAGCAATATATTAGTAAAATTTTATCTTTGTGCGAATTTTGGATTAAACCAATCAAATTCTAAATTGTTTTAACTACAAGTTTAGTAATAATTATAAATAATATAGATGAAAATTCTCGTTTGCGTTAGCAAAACACCAGAAACGACAGCCAACATAAATTTTTCCAATAATAACACGGAATTTGACACAAATGGTGTTTCGTTTATCATGAATCCATATGATGAGTGGTACGCTTTAGTACGTGCTCTTGAGATTACAGAAGCTAGTGGTGGTACTGTTACCATTGTGAATGTAGGTCCTGCTACTAACGATGCGGTAATCAAAAAGGGATTAGCCATTGGAGCCAAAGATGCAGTTCGTATAGATGCTGAGCCAACGAGTGCTTTATTTGTTGCGAAGCAAATCGCTGCATATGCTAAAAGTGAATCTTATGATATAATCTTTACGGGTAAAGAATCTATCGATTATAATGGTTCCTTAGTCGGTGGTATGATTGCCGAGCTCTTAGATTTGGCATACGTATCATATGCCTCTTCACTTGAGTTAGCTGGAAATACAGCAACACTCAATAGAGAAATTGAAGGCGGTACTGAGGTTGTACAAGTGGACACTCCGTTTGTAGTTAGTGCAGCAAAAGGAATGGCAGAGCAGCGTATTCCCAATATGCGTGGTATCATGATGGCTAAGAAAAAACCTTTAAGCGTAGTAGCAGCCTCAGCAGCAGATGATAAAGAAACAGTTGTGGAGTTTAAGGTTGTTCCTAAAGATAGAGCAATCAAGATGATAGACCCAGAAAACATGAAAGAGCTTGTTCGGTTATTGCATGAAGAGTCAAAAGTAATTTAATAGAATTTTTTAAAAAAATAGAATGGTATTAGTATTTGCACACCATAGTGATGGGAAGTTCAAGAAGGCAACCTTTGAAGTAGTAACCTACGGTAAAAAGGTTGCACAAATGCTTTCTTGTGATTGCGCAGCAGTTGTACTAGGTTCCTCTGACAGCGCCGCTGTCCTTGGACAATATGGAGCTGATAAAGTATATAGTATAAGTGATAGCCAATTTGACAACTTTGATAGTCAAACATACACCTCTGCTATTGCACAGGTAGCCGAAAAGACGGGAGCTAAAGTTGTTATTGTTGGACATAACTCAACTGGTAAGTCAATAGTAGGTAGACTAGCAGCTAAGCTAGATGCTGCCGTTATTGGTGGAGCAAAAGCACTTCCTTCTGCAACTGATGGTTTTGTTGTGGAAAAGAATGTATTTAGTGGGAAAGGCATTGCTTGCTACAAGCTAAATACTGATGTGAAAATCATATCTTTAATGGGGAACAGCATTCAACCTGAAATTATAGGTGCAGATGTTAGCCCTGAGTCAATGGATGTAAATATTGATGCGCCTCTAGTAAAAGTTATAGAGCGTAAGACCGTGTCTGGAACAGTACCACTTCCAGAAGCAGAACTAGTAGTTTCTGCTGGTAGAGGAGTAGGAGCACCTGATAAGTGGGGAATCATTGAAGAGTTAGCAGATGTAATTGGAGCTACTACAGCATGTAGTCGTCCAGTAGCAGATACCGGTTGGAGACCTCACCACGAACATGTAGGACAGACCGGAGTAGCTATTCGTCCAAATCTATACTTTGCGATAGGAATATCTGGTGCTATACAGCATCTTGCAGGAGTAAGTTCTAGTAAAGTAATAGTGGTTATCAATAAAGATCCAGAAGCACCATTTTTCAAAAATGCGGACTATGGAGTAGTAGGAGATTTGTTTGATGTTGTGCCAAGATTAAATACAGCATTAAAGGAATTTAAGGCAAATAGTTAATAAACATGCAGTCTCAAGAAATTAATTGCCTTTAAAGTAAAGGACTTAATATGAGTTATCTTTGAGATTTATATTTTCTCGCTAAACTTGCGAATTGAGTATTATGAAGAAAGTACCTTTAGATATAGTGGCCTTATCCCACAGTGTTACACAGTCTCACAACTATGCTGTAGTTTTAGGAGAGCAAGATGGAGTTAGAAGATTGCCCATAGTGATTGGTGGTTTCGAAGCACAAGCTATAGCTGTTGCCATGGAGAGAATGACTCCTAATCGTCCACTAACCCATGATCTTTTTAAAGATACACTTGAGACTTTTGACATACAGCTCAAAGAAGTTATAATAAATAACTTGCTTGACGGTATCTTTTATGCAAGATTGATTTGTATCAAAGAAGGAGAGGAAATAGAAATAGATTCACGTACTTCTGATGCCTTAGCTATGGCCGTACGTTTTGAATGCCCTGTATATACGTATGAGTTTATACTAGACGCTGCAGGAGTTATACTTGAGGATAATGATGATGACGCAATTGAGTCCACGACCAAGCCTCTAAAAAAACAAAGCAAGCCAGAAGTCAAAGGAGTGGTTGGTTTAGCAGGTCATACGATGGAGGAGTTAGAAAGCCTACTTGATGACGTATTGTCCAATGAGGATTATGAAAAGGCGGCTGAGATAAGAGACGAAATCAAAAAACGAAACGGCTAGTAATAACCTCTTTTACCTTTTCGAATTGCTCCGAACTTATATCCATGTGACAAACAAATCTAACTGTTTTTGGTCCAAATGCCGAAGCTAGGATTCCGTGGTCTTTTAGAGATTCTAAATATTGGTTTGCAGTGACCGGATTCTTAAGGTCAAATATCACAATATTGGATTGAACTGGTCTTACAGATTCTACATATTCTTGATGCATCAGTATTTCACCCAATTCTTTACATCTAGTATTGTCTATCTTTAATAATGGGATATTATTTTTCAAAGCAAACAGACCAGCTGCTGCGAGATATCCTGCTTGCCTCATTCCTCCTCCCAATGCCTTACGTACTTTTCTAGCTCTTTTTATAAACGGGGCAGAACCAATAAGAAGTGAGCCCACAGGAGCACCTAGTCCTTTAGAGAGACAGATTGATATAGAGGCAAAGAGTTTTCCTACGGCTTGTGTCGTTTCCTCTGTTTCGACAAGTGCATTGAAAAGACGTGCCCCATCCAAATGTAGTATCAGATCATTTTCATCACAAACAGCTTTGATCTGAGCGATTTCATCAAGTCTGTAATAACTACCTCCTCCCTTGTTGCAGGTATTTTCTAATACCACCAATTTACTTGTCGGCAACCAATCATAGTCAGGCTTTATAGCTTCTTTGACTTGTTGAGCAGTTACTTTACCATTTTGACCACGAATTAGGTTTATACCTACACCACTATTAAAGCTATATCCACCCACTTCATATTGGTATATGTGGGAGTATTCATCGCATATTACTTCATCTAGCGGTCTTGTATGCACGTTTATGGCAATTTGGTTGGTCATAGTTCCTGATGGACAAAAAAGTGCTGCATCCATTCCAAACAAGGAAGCTGCATAGTTTTGCAATTCATTTATGGTAGAATCTTCACCAAAAACGTCATCACCTACTTCCGCTCGAAACATAGCCTCAAGCATAGGTTTACTTGGTTTTGTAACCGTATCACTGATTAAGTTGACTGTACTCATGTCGCAAGTTAATTTTAAAATTCGCGCAATAAAGATAAAGCATTCTGATTTTTCTGAAAATCAAAAAAAAAGTTCGACTTTAGTGGTCACAATTATTCAAAATGCTTCCATTAGACGATTTTTTCAAAAGTCCTTTCACTGTCGACAATATTATTTTCGGCTTTGACCAAGAAGAATTAAAGGTTTTGTTGATCAAAAGACAAGAAGATCCTTTTCTCAATAAATGGGCGCTTCCTGGATACTTTGTCAAACCTAATGAAAACTTGGATGACGCGGCAGGAAGAGTACTAGAAGAGCTTACAGGTCTAAAGGAGGTTTACTTAGAGCAGGTAGCTACTTTTGGAGATATTGATCGTCATCCGTCTGGGCGTGTTATTACTGTAGCGTATTATTCGCTAGTGGCTATTCAAGACTATAATAACTTGAAGCCGTCTAATATCGCAAGTGCTGCGCAGTGGGTAAAAATCAAAGATGTTACTGAACTTTCTTTTGATCATTTACGGATATTGAAATCTGGTCTTCAAAAATTAAAGAGAAAGGTTAGGGTAGAGCCGATTGGATTTGAGCTACTACCTACTAAATTTACCTTGACAGATTTGCAGTACTTATATGAAGCCATTCTTGAGGTCAAATTAGACAAGAGAAATTTTAGAAAAAAGATATTGTCTATGGATCTTCTAGTTGATCTGAATGAAGTGCAAGAAGGCGTGGCACATAGACCTGCCAGGTTGTATAAATTCTTTGAATCTAAATATCAAGAATTTTTAGCTAAAGGGCTAATATTTGATCTGTCTGAAGGCAAATCAAAACAATCAAAAGCAAAGAAGTCTTTGAATAATTAATCTTGAGTTTATTTCAAATTTCTCTATTAGCTGTTGTAAGTAGAGACTCCTGAGTTAATTATGCTAAGACGCTGTTTCTATCAGCGTTAATAAGATACCTTCATCTTCAAGACCTTCATAAAGCTCGTCAATTGATTCAAGTAATACGCGTAGTTCTTCTGTAGTTAGTGATGAAGTATTTAGAGCGATTCCTGTTGATTCGACCGTGTCATTTTTTGAGTTTATACTTCCTGCATCAACTGAAAAATGACCATAGTATCCATCTTCGAGTACTAGTGTTAATTCCATAGATTCTAGGGCAGATATGATTTGTGTAATGAGTTCTTGCTGTGTATCAGTTTGATATTGAAAAAGTGCTAAAAGACTATTGTTCGGTATTTTTCTCAGATCACTTACAAAGGATTTTATGCCTTGATCAGTTCTGAAATTTAAAGAAACATTGTCAGTTGTATTTACTAAAGTACCCGAATCAAAAACCTCATCGATAAAAATGATATTGATCTCTCTTGTTCCATTAGTAGAAATGTCAATTGGGATATTAGCTATTGCCGGTCCTGCAAGAACCTCACAAGCTTCAGGTATAGCAATATCATTCAAAAAAATATTGATTTCACTTTCACTGCACTCTTTTGTATTAGTGATAAGGTAATTGTCGCAATCAAATTCGTAGAAAGTATAAATCTGAAGAATTAGTTCAGACTTCGGTGCCTCCAAATTTTGAAAGATATCAATTGCAAACTCATCATTTGTACTATTAATAGTGTCTAGATTAGCGCTTTCATCATCGCATGATTGGCAAATAAGACCAGTAATAATAACAACAGAAAGGAGTCTTAACCACGTTCTTGGATAAGTAGAATATATTAGAGAAGCTAAATTTGCTTGGCTATTAACTGTCATTTAATGGTAACGCGTGAGCTAGTTATTTGCTGCCCGTATTATCTAATTAAAGTTACCTCACCAGCTAAGATTTCTGTACTTCCATCTAAGTAGGTGATATTTAGCTTCCAAATATAGACTCCATTGTTCACATCTTTTCCTCTAAATTTTCCGTCCCAGCCTTCTGATTCGTTATTCAAAGTCAGTCCGTTTAGGTTAGTCAACTGATTTCCCCAACGATCATAGACGTTAAATTCGTCAATAGATAAGACGGAAGCTTGCTTGCCATATACTATCAATCTATCGTTAATGCCATCACCATTAGGCGAAAAGGCATTAGGAATAAATACTTCGGTTGATGTATCAACAAAGATGGTAATGAATTTTGTAGATATACAACCATCTGAGTCACTGGCGGACACTTCTACCGTCATACTTTGTGTTCCTGTAAATTTAGGGGAGATGCATTCTGTACAAGATAACGCAGTTGTATCATTCGCAGACCAGACAAGTGATATTTGATCCATTTCTCTGTTGGCTACCCATGCCTGTAGATTTGGAGATTCACCAAGAGTTAGTTCGATATTTGGTATGGTCTCTAATAATATATCATCTACTGGTTCAATGACAATAGGCTCTGTAGTATTTATTGTACAGCCTGAGCTGTCTACAATCTCAAAAGAATATGTACCAACACCTAAATTTTCGAATACCATTGTTTCAGATAAATCCCCTTGATTGACACTTAACATGTAAGGCGGAGTTCCACCATTCGGGAATAGTTCAATTGTTCCGGTGCTTGTATTACAACCTAAGTTTTCAACAAAAACCTCATCGATACTTAATGGCAAGGGTTCTGCGATGGTGATCGTATCAAATAATTTACAACCATTGAAATCAGTAATTATTGCTGAATAGGTTCCGGCAGTTAGTGCGCTTATTTGATTTATATCTAAGCCATTAGACCATTCTATAGTATAGGGTTCGGTACCTCCTGAAATGGATAGCTCTGCAAAACCATCACTGCCTCCTTGACAGTCTACATTTCCTGTGATTGATTGTACCTCGAGATCAGAGCTTGATTCAATCTCGAAAGATTGAGTGAAATCACAGCCATCCGTACTAACAAACTGAACAGTGTAAGTACCAGGCGATAGATCTTCATTGATATTACCAAAAACTCCATTGCTCCAAATAATATCATTTACCAGCGTTGGATCATTTAATTGTATCGTTATGCTTCCTGTAGGTTCATCAGGACATAATGGCTGAACTATGTCGAAGTTAACTTCAAAGTTGGCTGATTCTCCAACTACAAATTCTTCAATAGCTGTACATCCGTCCTGGTCCGTAACTTCAAGGATATATGTATCTGGAGCTAAGGCTTCAAGGTTGCCGTCGTAATTGCTTGACCATTGAAGATTTAGCTCGCCTGTTCCTCCACTTACGCTTAGGTCAATTCTACCATTGGCTTCTTTACAGCTAGCATTAAAAACTTCAGCCTCAATAAGGATTGCTGTTTTACTGGTTAAGGGAACTATTACTTGAGATTGGCAATCCTTGGCGTCTGAAACTAGTATCGTGTATTCTCCACCAATAATGTTTTCAAACAATCCATCATTATTTGTGATGTCTCCAAATTGGTATGTATACGGTTCCGTCCCTCCGTTTGCTTGAATGCTGATAGACCCACTATTTGGTGTGTCACAATCAGGATCTTGTGCTAATAAAATATCTAAAGAAAGCTCGCATTGTCCTAAAGAACAGGTTGTACTTGCAATTTCACTTTCGCCACAATCACTTATTGCCTGGACTTCAAAAAATAAACTTGAGCCAGAGGCGAGTCCACTTTCTGTATAGCTGATTTGTTCTCTCAGGTCTATCCATTCTCCGCCATCTATCCTAATCTGATAAGAGGCTGCTCCGGTTACTGCTTCCCATGATACCGTCAGGGCATCGGTCTCTTCATTATTGCAGCTAAGTATTGGACTATCAACGCTATCGCCACCGTTTTCTACAAGTACTTCATATTCAAGGCTACAGCCATTGGTGTCCTCAATATTTAGGGTATAGGTTCTAGATTCACTTGGGCTAAATGTTGGATTTGGACAATCTGTGCAGCTAATATCTATATCCGGAGACCAGCTGTAATTGATATCATATGATCTTCCAAAGTGAATTGACCAGCTGTGTAGTGTGCCAACACTTCCTGCAAAATTGTCAATCATCATTAGGCGCCAGTTTCCATTTACCTTATAGGAAGAAGAGCCAAATAAATCATCCCAATTTCCCTCAGGTAGGAATTCGCCAATATATGGGGGGCGAATACTTTGATCGCTTATCATTTGAGTAGCATCAAAAGTAAAGCAAGCATTCAAAAAGAAATCCTGACCAGTTCCATTACCTCCGTTTCCACCATTTTCACTACTGAGCTCAATAAACTGATTGTCTGGACCGAATAAGAAAATTGAAAGATCACCAATCCAAGGATGACTGAGTTCTTCAATACAGACTTGTATAAAGTCGGTTTGATTAAGGGTACTAGGAAAGATATTTTCCACTTTAACAGTAGAGAATACTTGTGTCTCTATTGGTTCAATTCGAATATCATTCTGATTTCTAAATATGACCGGTGTTTGCGGTTCAAAAGGAATAGTAAAGTCTACACTAGCGCTTGGATCATTACAAAGGAATAGAGGTCCTTGTTCCTCTGGAGGCGTGAGAAGATTATCTTCAATTCCTACCCATATGGTGTCTTTATTGCAAGCACCCATAGATACGACAATTCCCAGTGCCTCAATTCCTTCTTCGATATTATCCTCAAGAGGTATAATTTGTATTTCTGAACTAGATTGCCCCGCGCTAATAATCACCTTAGGATCTATAAACTCAATATCAATTCCATTTTGTACCGAACCAATAAGATCAAAGGTGATAGCTTGGTCATTTACTGCATTTTCTGGTATCTCAAATTGGAGGGTCGCTTGTGCACAACCTTCGGTTATTGTTCCATTAGCACTTACGGTTACCGCTTTGACGTCAAAGGCATTGGATGAAAAACTTTTACCCTCTAAGAACACCGCAGAGTCCTTTAAGAAATCTATTGCATCACCAATTGTAAGCCTGATCGTGTATGTTTCGCACGGAATAACTTTGGCAGCAGCTACAAAGGGATCTAGTATCCCATCAAAAATTAAGTTTGCACTTGTATTTTCATTAAATAGGTTCGAAAAATCTAAGCTTCCGCTGGCTTGACAATTCGCATCTGATCCACTAGATCCAGCCATTCCATTATTGACATTATTGATAGAAACAGGAAGGTCGGTAGTGCCTGGTACAATGGCAATATTTTGAGATTCATATCTTCCTCCAGCTGGATTAGGTCCAGAAATGAAGAACCCAAAAATGTCATTAAACTGGGAGCAGACATACTCGGGATATTCCTCTGATGCAAAGACATAGTTGAATTGTATAGAATCAGCTGATGGCTTAAAGGTTATTTCATAGGAGATAACATCTTTTAATAGATTATCACCGTTAATGGCTTCCAGCTGAGTATCGCGTACTTCAAGATTTGAGGTACTCGTAGAACTTTCGCTTGAACTAGGTCCTTCAATTTTGTCAACGTTTCCTGTGCCTAGAATAATACCGGATTCAAGACCAAGGTCTTTTGTGCCATTATTGAAAAAACCAGTAGCTTTAGGCGAGCCTTCAAACTTGATGTCAAGAATTTCGACGCCTTCACCAATGAAATAATTTCTAATAAGTGTCTCCGGCAAATAAGGTTGCCTATCTCCAGGAATAATCTCAGTATTTTGAGAAAATAGAGATAAGTGGAATAGTAGGCATATAGCTATACACCATAGATAGTTTAAGTTAAGTATGTTCACTCGTTTACTCTTTTAATTAGGAGTGTATGTCAATTAATATTTATAAATACAGGTGTTTTTTGAGGGCAATAGTTACCTCCCCGTAACTATCTTGTTATATCAATAACTGTACCTATTTGAGAAAATCTTATCGTTTTTCTAAAAAAAGTGACATGAAAAGTAACTATGTCCTTCAAAATACGTCTTTCATCTAAAAAATAGCCCATAATGAATTAAAAGAGGTATTTTGTGGGTCCATGAATTATTGTATTTCAAAAGCTATTTTTTTAATAATTTAACAAATCCAATTCATAAAATGAAACAGTTTTTTAAGTTTACTTTTGCCTCATGTCTAGGGGTTTTTATTTCATTTATTGCACTCTTTTTTGTTCTTATCCCTCTAGTTGGTGGGTCATTGGCAAGTGCTTTTGATAGTAAGAAGTCAGTTAAATCAAACTCCGTTTTAAGGATTCAGTTGAATAATGTAATTCCTGAAAAAACAAACAATGTAGAATCGAATTTTTCTTTCGCAGATCCTGCAAATAACAATGTATGGGGGGTTCATGACATCTCTTATGCCATTGAACAAGCTGCTGAGGACAACAGCATTAAGGGGGTCCTCTTAGATTTTAGTATGATTCAGGCTGGATCTGTGACAAGAAGTGAGCTAAGAGAATCAATCGTAAAATTCAAGGAATCTGGAAAATTCATCTACTCTTATGCTAAAAACTATAGCCAAGGTGCCTACCATCTAGCTTCGACTGCAGATAAGGTATTTGTCAATCCATTGGGTGGTATAGATTTTAAAGGGTACGGAGCAAATATTATGTTCTACAAGAATATGCTTGAAAAGGCGGGTATTAAGATGCAGATCTACTATGCTGGAGATTTTAAAGGGGCTACAGAACCCTACAGATTAGATAAGTTATCGGATAAGAACAAACAGCAAATAAGAGAGTACATCAATGATCTGTATGATGAATTTATTGTAGATATCTCTAAATCGCGTGATGTCTCGGAGGCAGACCTAAAGAGAATAGCAGACCAGTATCTTGTCAGACAACCTAGTGACGCGGTGAAATATGGTCTAGCTGATCAAGTTGCCTACTTTGATGAAGTCATTTCTGCTATGAAATCAGAGATAGGATTTGAGGAGGAGGATAAACTTAATATATTCGATTTGAATGATTACGTTAAAGACAATAAGCCTAAGTCTGATTTTAAGGTTAAGGATAAGGTGGCAGTAATCTTTGCCGAGGGCACTATCTTGGAAGGACCTACAGAATTGGGTAGTATAGGAGATGATAAATACACAAAACTTATACGTAAAATAAGAAATGACGATAAGGTAAAAGCTGTAGTTGTAAGAGTGAATTCTGGTGGTGGTTCTGCTCTGGCCTCAGAAAATATATGGAGAGAACTGGAACTTGTAAAGGCGCAAGGAATACCAGTTATTGCATCTATGGGTGATGTGGCTGCTTCAGGAGGATACTATATATCCGCCGCTGCTGACACCATTGTCGCAGAGTCTAATACAATCACGGGTTCTATAGGAGTGTTCAGCATGATCCCAAGTGTAGGAGAGATGTTTAATGACAAATTGGGAATCACATTTGATACAGTTCTTACTGGAAGAATGGCAGCAGGGCTATATGAAAATATATATATGGATCACAACGATCTTCAAAAAGAAATACTTCAAAATGGTACAGATACTATGTACAATATCTTTTTGGATAGGGTGTCTCAAGGGAGAGGCATGTCTAAAGAAGCTGTACACGCTGTTGCCCAAGGAAGAGTTTGGTCTGGGGATAAGGCATTGAATAACGGTTTAGTTGACGTGATTGGTGATTTAGAAGACGCGATTGCTATTGCCGCAAACAGTGCAGGTTTAGATTCGTATAATGTAAAAGAATACCCAATAGTTAAGGATCCAACACAGCAATTGTTAGATAAGTTATCTGGTAAGTCAGATAGTGACAAGATCGGGACATTCCTGAAAACAGATGCCGACTTAAAATCTTTTTATCCATATTACAAAGAGATAAAAGAAGTAAAACAACTCCAAGGTGTACAGGCTAAGATGCCTTACTATATAGATATAAAATAAGACCATCGCGACTCGCTTTTGGCGACCAAGCTCGACAAGCGGAGCGCGTTAGAGACTAGGGGTGGAAATGAAGAAGGGGTATGTTTTTGGACACAAAAACATACCCCTTTCGTAATGGACGACCTGACCCGCGGTTTTTGCCGTCGGGGAGGCTCCAAATAATACTCCATCTAAAATATTTTAATTTAGCCTAATATAGAGCTAAGCTTTGCGTGGTATATATCAAATTCTGAAACGTTATTGTGATTGGCATTTTCAACTATAGTGAGCGTGCTTTCTGGATGGCTGTTTACTTGTTTTAACCTTTTTGAATGACGAAGTGGAATTAACTCATCCTTTGTGCCATGGAATATATGAACTGGACATTTCAGTATCCTCATTTTGCGACGATTATTGAATTTGTACCTTAAAATGACCTTCGCTGGCAGAAAAGGTGTGCTAGCGTGCACCATACTTAGCATACTGCTAAACGGGGTTTCTAGAATAAGGCATTTGCAGTCAAATTCTGTCGCCATTTGGCTAGCAATAGAAGCCCCTAAAGAACGACCATAAATTACAATTTCATCAGATGCGTAATGTTTTATTAAATAATTCAAGATATGTCGTGCATCTGAGTATAAGTTTTGCTCTGTCATTTTCCCAGTACTCTTTCCAAAGGTCCTGAAATCATAAATCACCAAGTCGTATCCTTTGGGAATGAAGTCTTTATGTACCCATCCCCAATCATCCAAGGACCTTGAATTACCATGTGAATAGAATATTACTCCCTTTGAGTTTGAGGATCTGAACCTCAATGCGTTAATCCTACCGTCATTTGGTGTGTCAAAGAAGATTTCTTCATGTTTAGGGAACTGCTTAAACGGGTAGTTTGGACTTAATTTTGTAGGATAAAAGAAAAATCGCTCTTGAGAAAGATACATTATGATTGAGATTAACATCAGAATAATTCCGATTAAGAGTAAAACCAAAAATATCCCAGTTAATAGCTTCATCTGTATGCTTAGTTAAGTAAATGGTTGAATATCCGCTTTGTTTTATTATTTTGATGCTTTGCGGGTCGGTAATGTAATTGTACATTATTCTGTTATAATTGGCAAATAATTGATATTTTTTTCCAGGATTATTCATCCTGGTTAATCAAATAGCAAAACGACTTGTAAAAGTACCAAGCCTGCCAATTTTTAAGCGCTATTAAAGGTTAATATAGAGGTAAGCTCTAGAGATATTCAGTTTCCTTATACTCCTATGGACGAAATTGAATTTTTGGAGCTCTATATAGGACAGTATGTAAGGTCCGTTAGTCATAATATTCTATACTGAAAGTGATCAATATAGGGTAATACATGGCTTAAAAAATTATATTTGCATTAAGTAAATAATACATATGTGGAGAAGAAAAGTATAAAGATCGCAGCAACTAATTGTAATGTGTAAGGTACAGATAATCATTAAGTTGTGGTAGAATTGATAGTGTTGGATTTATTCAACAATGAATATTGAGAATTTAAAGTAGAAGAAAAAGATCGTGATCATATCCAAAATAGTGAAATACAGTCTCGTAATAGGGTGTCTACTGATGTATATGAGCAGTTTGCAAGCTCAAGATTTCATCATGAATACTACTCCAGTCAATTCTTGTACTGGTAATTTTTTTGATTCAGGTGGGAGTTTTAATCGTTATAGTAATAACGAAGACATCATAAAAACAATCTGTCCAGCTGGTGGAACAGGGACACATTTGCAAGTACAATTTTTGACATTTGATTTTGGTCCGGGAGATGTTTTATGTGTGTA
>JALZVN010000217.1 GCA_023299965.1 Saprospiraceae bacterium
GGAATCGTTCATGATTGAGTGTTATCACATTGTAGACAAGAAGCTTGAGAAGCTAGATCGTGCTGAACCAGGGTGCTGGATCAACATCCATCCACCTATTGCACCAGGAGAAATAGAGTCTTTTGCAAAAGAGATGGAGATTGAGCTGGATTTCTTGATGGATTCCTTAGATACAGATGAGCGCTCTAGATATGAGAAAGAGGAAGACGTACGACTGATCCTAGTCAATGCCCCAACACTTAACAATTCTGCTCCAGAAAACGAGTCTCTCTACCTTACTATTCCTATAGGTATCGTACTTACACCAGATAACGTAATAACTATTTCCTCGCATAAAGAAACTGTATTGAAACGTTTTTTGAAGATGAAGGTCAAAAACTTTGACCCAAATGATCAGCAAAAATTCGTTTTGCTCATCTTTGAGCAAATTGTACGGGATTATCTATACTGCTTGAAACAGCTCAATCAAAAACGAAATGAAATTGAGAAAGAACTCTATGACAGCTCTAGAAATCAAGAACTAAGACGTTTGCTTTCTATAGAGAAATCACTTGTATATTTTGTGAACTCCTTGAGTGCCAATGATTTGCTCAAATTAAAAATGAAGCGCACCGATTTTCTTGAAATTCGAAACGATGAATTCTTAACAGATTTGTTTGAAGACATCATCATCGACAATGGGCAAGCGCTGGAAATGTCAAATGTATACACCAATATCTTGAATGGCACTATGGAAGCATATGCTTCCATCATCTCCAATAACCTAAACATGGTTATTCAAAGATTGACTCTAGTAACCATTATCCTAATGGTACCGACTCTGGTAGCCAGTCTTTACGGAATGAATGTCCCACTACCTTTTAAAAACAGTGAGTATTCCTTCTACTTCATTATCATCTTCTCTATTATAGTGAGTTTATTGCTGGCTTGGTTTTTCAGATCAAGAAGACTGTTTTAAGGTATATCGGCTTTTCGCTTCTAGAAATTTGCATTCCCATAATGATAAGTGCTTCAGATTTACTTTTTCGACCTTTCGAGTAGAAGTGACTCCGCAACATTTGTACTCACTTACACATAAATATTGCCATTTCACTTTCAACTATTTTTTTCAGCTAATCATCCTATTACCATTCAATTTCTCAATAAAAGGAAGATAGGCATCAACTGCTACCCTTCCTGAATTCCATCGAGTGGCACGACCATTTTTAGCACGCCAATAATCGGCTAGGATGTCACCTTGTTGCTCATAGTTATAGGCTAACCAATCCGAAGAACCTAAAGCCAATTGCTCAATCCCTCCATAGTTATAACCCGCCTGGGTACGCTGAGCGCGTAAGGCTCTTGGTATATATGCAGAACCCAAATTTGCATACTGCCAGATATGAATGAGTTCATGCACAAATAAATCTTCACTCATCTTACCATAACTGTTGATTGTATAGATACCTACATAAGCCACCTTAGAAAAGCGAGCTGTTAGACACATTTCATCGATTCGAATGCGATCTATATCTATACTATCCCCAAATAAAGTCTTTACAATCTGGCGCTCATCCTCCTCTAGTGCGCGTGTAGAATACTTGAGCCACTCTGATGCAGTCTCATACAACTCCCCAATAGCAAACACATCTAACACGTAAAAGAATAAATCTAATAAGTAAGCTATAGGGCTCTTAATAAAAGAATCCCCATTGCTGTCTACGCCATCATACTTCCAGAAATATTTGAGATGCTGCCACAACCTACCCAGTCGTTGCCCTATAGAATACCCACGCCAACGAGCGCGTATAGCCTGCCATTTATATGAGGCGCTATATCTACTCATTATTTAAAACGTAGTGCCTTGACCGGCTGTATAGTTGTCACGAGGTAAGAAGGAACAATCAAGAATATCAATGTGATAACCATGGTCCCCACATTTAACCCGATTATCATCCAGAAATCAAGCGCAATAGGCGCAACACTTATGTAGTAGTCCTCTTCATTAAGCTTGATAAAGCCAAACCGCTTTTGCAAGTAGCAAAGCAATAGACCAATCGCATTTCCCCAGATCAAACCCAGACCTATGATATAGGCTGCATAGTAAATAAAGATCTTACGTATATTCCAATCTTGTTCGCCGACTGCCTTCAGCACGCCGATCATGGACGTGCGTTCCAGTATAAGAATCATCAGCGCTGTTACCATATTTATAATCGCTACTATAATCATCAATAACAAGATGACTACCTCATTAATACTCTGCAACGACAACCAGTCAAAAATACCTGGAAACTTATACGGTATAGATTCCGCATACAACTTGAGCGGCAAGATTTCTTCTGTCAGATAATATCGAAACACATCAAGATCATCAATATTATCTACAAAGACTTCAAAACCAACTACCTGATCTTCAGTCCAACCATGCAGTTTTTGCACTTGACGTATATCCACCAATGCAATCCGTTTATCATATTCTTCCAATCCCGTCTTGTAGATACCACATATAGTCATCCGACGATTTACCTCTTGATTCTTATTTACAAAATTGACCGTTAGTCGATCTCCTACATTAAGCTTCAGGCGATTGGCTGTGGTACTCGAAATCAGTATCTCCTTAGACATGGCATCATCAGGAAAGGAAATAGGCTTCCCTTCAACTAAATATTGCCCAATAAAATCCCAATTAAAATCCTTCCAAACTCCCTTCAAGACAATGCCTTCTATATCTGTAGAAGACTCTAAGATTCCTTCCTTGAGAGCATATCGTTGTATATGCGCAATCCCTCCCCTAGTCGACTTATCTTCTTTTTGAAAATTATAGTTACCACGGGTACCTCCATAACGAATCGACCCGATGTCTGCTAGCGTCGGATAAAAATCCTGATGCACATTGATGGGTTTGCTTTCCTGACTGCGTATATAGTTGTTATCATTGATATGGATATGCCCCCAAAAACCAAACATCTTGGAGGTAATCTCATACTTAAATCCCTGATTCAACGCTGTAGACACAATCATCACGGTCAAACTAAGTGCAATCGCTACAATCGCAATCCGTATAATCAGTCTAGAGAAGCTCTTCTTCCCCGAGAAGGATACCTTTTTCGCTATGAAATATGGAAAATTCATTAAGCTCCAAGGTAAGGAAGATTTATAGATTGTTCTTGATTTTTTTGAGACACTATTTATGGGATGATTTGGGCGAGTGCCTATACCAAGAACACCTATCTACGCAAATAGGCACCAGGCTATGCAGCACTTCGTTTCACTACGGCCTTCGCTGCCCGAAAAAGGCAGCGCTGTCTCCTCCGATCCCAAGCTTCCGTTGCACTACAGCAGGGATACTACGGCTGCTTACTATCCTTCTCGCAAAAGTCCAGAAAACCAATTTAATTTATCTATATTTAAATCTGCAAATACGCTAACACCAACACAAATCTAACTGAAACAGGATAGTCATCACTAAAACGATTGATATCAAAAACTAAAAATGGAACTAGGTCTTCTACTCATCATTGCGTTCTTGACGGTATTGATTCTGATGTTATTTTGGCTTTACATCCAATCCCTAAAACGAGAAGCCCCTATCTTTCAAAAGATCCTAGGTGTATTGACCATTATCTCTTTTATTGTCTTTGTCATCGCACTCAATACGCATGCAACGCCACACTTCAAGAATATTGATCCATATATTGATTCTTGCTATAGTCCTATTTCGTATCGACATTCATTTTTACTACTAACAGTACACATCTTGTCTGTTTTTTCCATAATTACCTTATACTCTAAGGCACTTAAGATACCACCCGTCTTCTTTGCTGCTTGTGTTGTATTTGTAACCTTAGGCATACTATCTAATATTCAATTTTTGTATCACATTTCTGAGCATGATACCTCCCGAATATTCGCTTGGGACACTGGAGGAGATATCAACCTGTACATGTCTTTTTACCCTATAATGCTAATTATAATATCTACAGCAATCCTCACTAAATTGATTAGAACCAAAGCCAAAACACATGCACCGCTAAAGTATCAAAACAAGTGGCTAAATATCATCAATGACAAACTAGTCCAATCAAACAATCTCTCCCTCTATTCCTTTTTAGCAGTAATCCCGTTCTTGTTAATCATTTCATTAATATTAGTATTATTTGGTCAAGACGCTGATTTAGTAAGTAAGGCGTATACGGAAACGGCTACGTGGAAATTTTCCCAACAACTACACCCACCTACAGTAAGTGATAGACATGGGCATTACTTATGTACCGTCGCCGCTTTTGGAAAACCTAGTCTTGTCAAACCTATAGGTATAGGTAGAAGAAACAATAAGCCAATTATCATTAATCGTCAATTGCAAATAGCCAATGCTTTTGAATATATGATTGAAAAAAATCTACCCAAATCCCACAATTTGATAAGAACAAATTATGACAAATATGGAATTAATCTGGCAAAGAGAATAAACAATCAAAGGCTGTCAAATCTAACCTATATTCTTATGAAGCCTTTAGAATGGGTATTTTTAATATGCCTATATTCTTATTTTATACAGCCAGAAAAAATCATCAAAGAACAATACAGAAATAAAATCTAATCCATTAAAAAAAATCAAAATCATGAATTATAGCAAAGTACTTTATCTGACAATCTTTCTACTAATAACCCTTATGTCATGCAGTTCGGAATCAAGCAAAACCGAACCGAAACCATTTACCATTGAAGTTGTAAAAACAGATGCGGAGATTAAGCTAAAATGCTCCAACGGATGTGACTGGACAGAACTAAATATTATTAAGAATAATTATCATCCGCAATTAGTAGATGAAAATGGCATGGTAGATTCAGACAAAAAACAATCTGATACAAAAGAATCCAAGATAGCCAATTTCCTATTTTCTATTACAAAGACCGAAGGTGGAATATCCTTAACGGGTTATCACGGTACCGCATGGAAAAATTTAGGCTTTAGTTTAGAAAACAATCAGCCTCAATTGATTACACAATTAGGGATGAAATAGGTATATGTCCAGAAGCCGTCCTTTCCAAATCCACTAATAAAACATAGGTCTTTTATAGTCAACGCAATATAGACCCCACTCCTATAAAAATACAATGGAGGAAGTGTTTAACTTCCTCTGCTGTTCTTTGTTTATAGCTGACTTACATCAATATAAGCGCATGAGAGGATGGAGCCTGTACGCATAACTATCTGATTAAGAAACACACCTAAGAGACTATACAGAAATACTGGGTATTTTACCAATAACGCATCTAGTAATTACTAAATTCAATACCGAAATACAATAAGCAATCTCATTTGTTTAATATCCTTAGTGCTAAAATGTATATCTTTATATTTGTCTATTGTCCTCGGGTATCTAATTCTACATGAGGGTAATTGATTTTAATTACTGATTTTTTCTTAACCCTTGTTTTCTAGTTAAAAACTATTTAGAAAATGCAAGCTTCACGGCTATAAAAACGAAAAGTATATATGAATAACATGGATATCATTTCCGACATCTGGAAAACGAATAGGTCTCACTATTTTGATTTGTTTGATGATCTCACAGAAGAACAATTCAACAAAGTCCCAAAAGATTTCAATAATAATATTGTCTGGAATGTTGGGCACGCTATTGCCATACAGCAAGTTCTAATCTATAAACGCTGTGGTCTTGATATGAATATATCAGATGATTTCTATCAGTTGTACAAATCAGGAACAAAACCTGAAAGATTAATTACAGCGACAGAGATTAAGGAACTGAAGTCCTTGTTAGAATCCACAATAGCAACTACTCAAGAGGACGTTAAGCTTGGCAAATTTAAAACGTATGAAGGCTTGACCACCAGTACTCGTTTTGCGATTAACTCTATAGATACTGCATTCCAGTTTAACAATTACCACGAAGCGCTACACTTAGGTGCTATTATTAGCCTGAAGAAGAAGGTTTAGTTTACAGTCGTCTCACATCCATTTTTATATCTTATTATAGTAGACCATCAAAATGGCACTAGAAGAAACTCAGAAATGGATGCGGGACTACAAGTCTGTCCAAATAAGCTTTACATCATAGTTATAATGATCAAATCTGTCCTTCAATTTCGATCTGTCCTGTTATTCAGAATTAAATCAAAATTGAATGAACAATATTATAACTTATTGGTTTCGAAGCTTTAATAAAAAGTTTAGCGTATTTCACTAGGCTCATTTGTAAGCATTATTCAATTTTATATTATCAATGGAAAAAAACACACTTAGCATCCTAGTTTCATTTTTACTATTATTCACTGCATGTCAGCATGGAGATCACACACACGATCATGACCACACACATGAACAAGGATCTACTGCAAAATTGCAAAACGCATCTCCAACTTTAGTAGAAGATGTCTTAACCAAAGAGGAACAACAAGCCTTGACTCCAGACATGGTTATCCAATCTTTAAGAGAAGGCAACAAACGATTTATGCGTAATGATCTTACGGCAAGAGACCACTCCGCACAAGTCAGAAAAAGCGTAAAAGCACAATATCCAAAAGCAATCATTCTATCTTGTGTAGATAGTCGAGTACCTGTTGAAGACGTCTTTGATAGAGGCATCGGGGATATCTTCGTAGCCAGAGTAGCGGGTAATTTTGTAAACGAAGACATCTTAGGAAGTATGGAATATGCTTGCAAAGTGGCGGGTTCAAAACTAGTATTTGTATTAGGTCATGAACATTGTGGAGCAGTCAAGTCTGCTGTAGATGATGTAAAACTAGGGAACATTACACCTATGCTTGCGAAAATCAGACCTGCAGTAGAATCAGTAAAATACGAAGGAGATAGAACTTCCAAAAATCAAGCTTTCGTCCACATGGCAAGCGAAAGCAACGTCCGCAATACTATAGATAGGATTAGAGTCGAATCTCCTATCTTGAAAGAAATGGAAGATAAAGGTGAAATCAAAATCGTTGGTGCTCTATATGATATGGATGACGGCAGCGTAGATTTTCT
>JALZVN010000218.1 GCA_023299965.1 Saprospiraceae bacterium
ATCCTCTCTATCGCCTCTGTTTCCTCCTCGATCACCGTGTCCAGGATTACCATTGGCATTATTGGTGATAGTCTTCTTTACAGGTACAGATACGGTCTTGAATAATTTCTTGCTCTGCTCATATTTAACATGCTCTACAAACTCTGGACTTACCTCTAAATCTACTATATCTACAACTACTCTGTAGTCTACATTCTCCGGAGCATTATGCTTCGTATAGTACTTTATCCAAGTATCATTCAAACTGCGTTCATCAAAGTCTCTCAATTCTGCTGAAGCAAAATGCGGGGTATACCCATATGATTTGTCTTGGATCTCAAAAAGTACCTTGTCATGCCCTAAATCAAATGCCTCATCAGCCAATTCATTGGTGTCCTTGTACGCATCAAAGTAAGTCTGCACACTTGTCAGCTTACGAAATGCATTTCTTGCAGCATTCTTATCACCTGTACTGGCTTTGGCCAGCATATTTTGTGCCGCGGTATAATAGTATTCCGCCGCTTTATATCTACTGTCTAATTCCATAGGAATGATATTCACAAATCTAAAATCAGCTATATAATGCGTCTTGCTAGATTTCAATGGTAGATAAGGAGAGATCAAGTCTTGTCTCTCTTTGATATCATTGTGTAGCGCATTGATCTTTACCCACTTCACCTCCTCGTCTCTTGCCATAAGCGCTGCTATCTCAGCCATGTCTTTAGCGGTGATTTTTCTGAAAGCTTCTTCAACCACAATAATGTCTTTCTCTTTCTTCTTCTTACTTTTCTGGAGATTCATAATCGCCTTGTATACTGCTTCATCATATTCTCCATGCTCTAATAAACTAGTAGGAGTCGTGCAGTTGAAAAGCATAAGTGCTAGTAGAAAACTAAGTCCGTTTAACAATTTGAAATTTTTCATAACGTAGCATTTTAAAAGTTGATTAATATCTTTTTGTCTTTAAGGGACCTCTATAAACCTCTGAATTAGTCTAAAATCAAATTTAAATTTGCAGAAATTCTAGAAGAATTTCATCTTAGACAATGAACGAGGTTAATAGAGTTGCCCTTTATGTAAATAACTCAACTTTTAGGATATTAAAGTGCTAAGGCGAGGTTAATGAACCCATGATAATCGTTAATGAATCTTACCAAATGGCATTTTTGTATTAAGGAAATGTTATAAAGGCAATTTTTGTCTCTAACAAAAGTTCAAGATGGTGACTTTTAGTAGATCTACTTCGTAGCTAAAGGATGTTTTGACACTAAGTGTAAGTGTAAGCGCAAGTGGTGTTGCGTGTACCTGATCTGCCTAAAGGGCAAAATTTGGCGAAGTATGAGAAATCATGAAATCGATCTCTTGTCTTTCCGCAAATGCACAAGCCACCAAAGAAAACTTTGGTGGCTTGTATACAGCAAGGCAATTTTCGCTACACGCCGTTGGTTTTTGCTCGCCTTAGAATATATTATAGCAGGCACACCTATTAATAAAAGCCTAGGCTTTTTCTTCAATGACTTGCACCAGATTCAAGATGGTATCCACTGCTAGATGCATATCTTTTACAGAGATCCATTCCCGTACAGAGTGTATTCCCTGCATACCCGTAAACAAGTTAGGACACGGTAGCCCCATAAACGAAAGCCTACTGCCATCCGTACCTCCTCGAATCGAAGTCTTTTTCACCTTCATTCCTGAGCGACGGATCGCCTCTTCAGCATACTCCATAATGAAAGGCTTAGTATCAAGTACTTCTTTCATATTTCTGTATTGCTCTGTGATCTCAATGGTAGCTTTTGAGTTGGGATAGTTCTCCATGACGCCATCTACAGTTTTTTGTAGCAGCTCTCTCTTTTCCATCAACAAAGGAGTTGTGAAATCACGCAGAATAAAACCAAGCGTCGATTTTTCCAATACACCGCCCATAGAAGTTGGGTGTATGAAACCTTGCTTTCCAGAAGTAGACTCAGGAGACAAGGTGTCTTTCGGCAAGGCAGCCAATATCTCCGCAGCTATCTTCATGGAGTTCTCCATTTTACCCTTAGCATAACCTGGATGCGCAGAGATGCCATCTATTGTCACCTTTGCACCATCCGCAGAGAAAGTTTCATCCTCAACACTCCCCGGGACACCACCATCCAAGGTGAAGCCAAAGTCAGCACCCAGCTTGGCGATGTCTACATTGTCCACACCCTTACCGACTTCTTCGTCTGTGGTAAAAAGGATACGCACGTCCCCATGTATAATACTTGGATCATTGATCATCTGATAGGCTGCATCCATGATCTCCGCCACTCCAGATTTATCATCTGCCCCCAGCAACGTATCTCCAGAAGTCGTGATGATATCTTCACCGATTTGATTCAGCAAATGAGGAAAGTCAGCAGTAGTCAACACCGCTTCATCATTCAAAGGCAACTTGATATCTTGCCCCTGATAATTGCTATGCACAATAGGCTTTACATTCTTTCCGCTGCAATCCGGCGCCGTATCCACATGCGAGCAAAGACAAACTACAGGCACCTTAACCTTTCCACTATTACTCGGGATCGTAGCGTAGACATAGCCAAACTCATTCATATGCGCATCTGCAACGCCCATTTCCTTCAATTCCTCGACCAGCACCTTCGACATATCCTTTTGTTTCTCCGTAGTAGGATAGGTATTCGAGTTCGGATCCGACTGTGTATCGATTTGTACATATTTCAAGAAACGTTCTTTAACTGTATAGTTCATCTTTGTTATTTTGTGTGTAAAGCAAGCTAGAAGACCAGCCCGAGAAGTCGACAAATTTACAAAACTACATGGATAAGCTTAGGAGATCCGTGCATCTTTATACATTTTGTTTCGAGAAGGATGATTATGTGTATTTGGGGCGATCAGCTAGCCCGAAAATGGGCTGCTGTCGGACTCTTCTGCACTCCGCTACGCTTCGGTCCTTGCCCTGACGGAAAAACGTCAGGTCTGCGTACATCCCGATTCACATCGGGATTGCATACGATTCCTTAGCCTTCACGGGCTTCCTGCTGTTCGCATCGCCCGGTTGGATAAATAGTAGAAGAAAATTATTCAAGAGTTCGAATCCACCAAAGTGAATTATCCTTTACGATACTGTTAAGATTTGTTTGATTTGACTAAAGGATGCATGTTTTTCGTTTGACTTTTGCATATTTGCTATTCAGATCCGATATATCGGTTATAAAGTTGTGAAAAATGGTAATGTTAAAGAATAAGCATGACTCGGTATTGAGCCTTGCGGTCTTGAACGAAAGCTACGCTAGGAAGACCGTCTACCAGCGCGTAGAAGCATTGTACGAAGAATTTAATGCAGATGAAATCATGCTTACCTCTTCCTTTGCAGCTACATCTGCCTTTCTGCTAAAAGTGTTTTCTGACGTAAACAAAGATCAGATTATATACTTTATCGATACCGGTTATCATTTCAAGGAGACCATCATCTACAAGGAATACCTCACTCAGCTATATGACCTCAATGTAGAAATAGTCCAAGCCGATGCTCTAGAGCATCAAATGACTAGCGTTAGCAAAATGTGGGAACACGCTCCTAACGAGTGTTGCAATATCAATAAAGTACAACCATTAGAAATTATCAAGAGAGACTACAAGATATGGGTGTCTGGTTTGATGCGTTGGCAGTCTGCTTTTAGAAACGATCTTGACTTCTTTGTCGAGAAGCAAAATCTATATAAATTTTATCCACTATTGGATATCGACTATGAGGGGAGAGATCAGTTTATTATGGAACATCATCTGCCTTTCCATCCCTTAAAGTCAAAGGGCTATTCCTCTATTGGATGCAGGCACTGTACGATACCTGGAGATGGTAGAGATGGGCGATGGAACAATAGTCCAAAAACAGAATGTGGATTGCATTTGTAGCAGAAATACAA
>JALZVN010000219.1 GCA_023299965.1 Saprospiraceae bacterium
CCCAAACCAGAACAATTTTGATTTGGTTTTTCCTCCGTATTTTCATGAGGCTGGAATAGGCAATTTTATGCTTACCTATACTGTAGACAATTTGGAGGAGGATACAAACCTTGGTAATAGCTTATTTGAATACCCCTTTAGAATTTCAGATAACACCTTTCAAAAACATCAAGAGACGGATATTAATTTTGATTTATTACCTCTTAATTTGAATGAAGAAGGTCTTATTATACCAAACTGGGCCATTGGTAATTACTTTCATGTACCCAATGGTCAAGGATTTTTTGTCGATGAAATTTTCTTTGAAGTTCCTAATAGATCTGACTTGAGAGAAATATCTCCCGATGGGGAATTGATTGAATACTTTGTTAATGATCCAGGTATTGTTATTGATATTAAGTTATACAAGTGGGACAATGTGAATCAAGATGATTTCGCTACCGATAATGAGTATCAAGAAATAGGTTTTGGAACGTTTACTATCCAAGGAGGGGATGGAACCAAAATAAATAAAATAAAAATTCAAAACTTCTTTGGTGAAGGGAACATCCCTCTAGAAGATAATCAAGACTACTTTATTGTACTCGAATATCCTCGCGATTCACCTTTTAATGAGTTATTTGCAGTTAGAGCGAGTACTCACTTGAATTATGATGCCATGATACATGCCAACGACTGGCAGGACAAGTTAAGATTTGCAGCTATGAACAAGATTGGGAATACGAGTACTTTTAATACTTTCGCATTTGGTGGTGAGGTAGTCCCTCATATTGGATTTAACATAACAGATATATCCACCTCTACCTCTGAGACCTTAGTCTCCAATGCAATACAACTATCTCCTAATCCTAGTGATAAATTGGTCAATATAAGCCTAGACTTTCCGGTAGAGAAAAATGGCGTAATAACGCTACTTAGTCTCCAAAGCCAACACATCAAATCCTACGCCGTAAACCAAAAGAACATGGAGATAGATTGCTCCGAACTAGCAAATGGAACTTATCTTATTCAATATAAGAGTGACACTTCCATTGCTTTAAAAAAACTAGTCGTACTGCATTAGTACTACAAAAAAGCCTACCTCGATATAAAAAATCAAGGTAGGCTTTTTTGATACTGGGCATCTCTATTAACCCCATTCATTGTCTAATACCATTTGAAATTTTGCACGCCATTTCAAACTACAAATGGTATAAGACATCACTAAACTAATTTATCTAACTCTGCTTTAAGAATTTCTATCCTCTGACTAGCATCGGCTTGCTTCTTCTTTTCATTTTCAACTACTTGTGCAGGGGCACCCGCTACGAACTTTTCGTTAGATAGCTTCTTAGATGTGGAGTTAAATAGCTTTTCATTCCTTTCTATTTCAGCTTTGATGCGTTCGATTTCTTCTTCTACATTGATCTCTTTAACAATATCCACAAAGTAACGATCTGCTCCAGAGATAAATGAAAGCATATCTGCAGGTTCTTCATCTACTATAGATAAAGAGGATAGATTCGCCATCTTCATCAATAAGTTCTTTACAGATTCACTTGCAAAAAGTGTAGCAGTATTGTCTGTTTTTATAGCAGTAAAATTCAAGGGATCTTTAGGACTTTTGGCATTTGATGATCGCGCATCTCTAACGGCAGTAATCAAATCTTTTACTTGTTCCACCTTCTTGATTTGTGCTTCATCAAAATCTGCTGCGGTAGGATATCTGCTCACAATGCAATCCTCCCCTGCTGCTCTATCTTTTAATTTATGCCAAATCTCTTCAGTGATGAAAGGCATAAATGGGTGTAGTAAAGTCATCAACTGCTCAAAGAACTGCAAAGCCTCTTGCTTCGTTGCAGGATCTATAGGTTGCTCGTAAGCTGGCTTTATCATTTCAAGATACCAGCTGCAGAAATCTCCCCAGATAAAATTGTATAAGCTCATGAGTATATCACTCAACCTATAGTTATCAAATTTACCTTCTGTTTCCGAGATGATCTGTCTGAGCTTATTGTCAAACCAAGCAGCTGCTTCTTTATTAATTTCTCTCAAGGATGGATCAAGTGAATCACTTTCTTCCCAGCCTTCAATAAGTCGAAGCGCATTCCACATTTTATTGCAGAACTTCTGTCCTTGATCACACAGACTACTTTCGTTGAGTACCTTTTTAGTTACAGGATCAATAGGTGCATCAAAGATGACATCGTTCCCTACCGAACCAGAAGTAATCATACCAAAGCGTACTCCATCAGCTCCATAGTTTTCTATCAAAGCCAAAGCATCAGGTGAGTTACCCAATTGCTTACTCATCTTCTTACGCTTGCTATCCCTTACCATACCCGTAAAATACACATCCTTAAATGGCATTCTACCATGTTTTTCTACATGCTCTGTCCCCAATAATTCTTCGGACCACTCATATCCCGACATGATCATCTTAGCGACCCAAAAGAAGATAATATCCCATCCCGTCACTAATACATTTGTTGGATAATAGTATTTCAGTTGTTCTGGATTTTCAAACCCATCGAAAACAGACATTGGCCATAACCAGCTAGAAAACCAAGTATCCAATACATCCGGATCTCTTTCTAAATCATCTAAAGTAATGCTCTGATCATCAAAGTGATCTTGCGCCTGCGTTAATGCTTCTTCTTTAGATAATGCAACGAATACCTCTGACTTGTAGTAGTAAGCAGGTATTTGCTGCCCCCACCATAACTGTCTAGATAGGCACCAGTCTCTTACGTTATCCTCATTCAACCAATTGTTGAACATATTGTAAAAGTGAGGAGGGAAAAACTTCACTTCTCCAGACTCTACTGCCTTTAAAGCAGTAGCCGAAAACTCCTTCATATCTAAGAACCACTGGGCTGTCAATCTTGGTTCTACTACCGCATTGGTTCTTTCTGACCGTCCTACTTTGTTATTATAGTTTTCTTTTTTTAGTAAAAACTCACCTGCATCCAAATCTCTAGCCATCTCTT
The DNA here is from genome assembly GCA_023299965.1 of Saprospiraceae bacterium. Taxonomy (GTDB): domain Bacteria; phylum Bacteroidota; class Bacteroidia; order Chitinophagales; family Saprospiraceae; genus JALZVN01. The sequence goes on from JALZVN010000219.1 coordinate 2,970, forward strand.
TTCTAGCCGCAAAGCGATCCATGCCAGCGTACTTACCTCCCATCTTAGCTACTGTACCATCCGCATTCAGCATATTGATGGTTTCTAATTTATGGCGCTTTCCAATCTCATGATCATTTGGATCATGGGCTGGAGTAATTTTTAAGCAGCCCGTCCCAAACTCCATGTCTACATACTTATCTGTGATGATGGGTATAGATCGACCAACTATTGGGATGATTACTTTCTTGCCATGTAGATGTTTGAAGCGGTCATCCTCTGGGTGAACCGCTACAGCTGTATCGCCTAATATCGTCTCTGGTCTTACCGTTGCGATGGTCAATACGTCCTCCGAACCTTCTATCTGATAATTGATATAATAGAGTTGAGAGTTCTCATCCTTGAAAACAACTTCTTCATTAGATAAGGCCGTCTGTGCTACTGGATCCCAATTGGTCATCCGAACCCCTCTGTAGATTTTGCCCTTTTTGTGGAGATCAACAAATACGTGATAAACGGCATTACTTAGTTTTTCTTCCATCGTGAATCGAGTACGATCCCAATCACAGGAAGCACCCAATTTTTGAAGTTGATTGAGAATGATTCCTCCATACTTCTCTTTCCATTCGAAAGCATGCTTTAAGAATTCTTCTCGACCTATATCTTCTTTCTTGATGCCTTTCTCAGCCAGCATCTTCACTACTTTTGCTTCTGTTGCAATAGAGGCATGATCCGTACCGGGTACCCAACAAGCATTTTTATTCTGCTGTCTTGCCCTTCGGATCAGGATATCCTGAATCGTATTGTTGAGCATATGACCCATATGCAAAATACCCGTCACGTTAGGTGGAGGGATCACAATGCTAAATGCCTCCCTATCATCTGGCGTGGAACTAAAATAATCTTTCTCAAGCCAATGCTTGTACCACTTTTGCTCTGTCTCTTGAGGAGAATACTGATTAGGTTTATCCATTCTTTTATGTCTATATTAATTGCGTATTATTTAAGCAATTGATTTTTCCAATGTTGGTATTTCTATTTGATTACGGATTAGATCGTCCATGGTTTCTCTGCGTTTGATGAGATGGGCTTTACCTTCGTGTACCATCACTTCAGCAGGTCGGAAACGAGAGTTATAATTTGAAGCCATTGTAGAGCAATATGCACCCGCATTTTTAAACGCTAACACATCTCCTTCTTTGATCTCCGTTATTTTTCTATTTACCCCAAAGGTATCCGTCTCGCAGATGTAGCCTACTACCGTATATATACGTGATTTCCCTACAGGATTACTCACATTGAATATCTCATGGTGAGATCCGTAAAACATCGGTCTGATCAAGTGATTCAAACCTGAGTCTACTCCTGCAAATACCGTGGAGATGGTTTGCTTCACTACATTGACCTTAGCCATAAAGTAACCAGCCTCACTCACTAAAAACTTTCCAGGCTCAAACATTAGCGTCAACTCTGAGCCATAGCTCTCACAAAATTTATTGAATCGCTCTGAGATATTAGCCCCTAGCTCCTCTATATCTGTGCTGATATCGTTGGGCTTGTAGGGCACTTTGAATCCACTTCCAAAATCCAAATATTGGAGTCCTTCGAATTCCATAGCTGTATTGAATAAGATATCTGCTCCTTGTAAAAATACCTCTACATCTAGAATATCTGATCCGGTATGCATATGCAATCCAACAACATTGATATCTAAACTCTTGACAATTCTCTTTACCAAAGGAATTTGGTGAAATGAAATCCCAAATTTACTATCTATATGTCCTACCGAAATTTTCGAATTCCCTCCTGCGTAGATGTGTGGGTTGATTCTAATACAAACTGGGTGTCTATCGAATTTATCTCCAAACTGCTCTAAGATGCTGATATTGTCAATATTTATTTTGACTCCATAGTCCACAGCCATTTGGATTTCTTCAAAAGAAACGCAATTTGGTGTAAATATGATCTGATCAGCTTCGAAGCCCGCCTTCAAACCTAACTCCACCTCTTGGATAGATACCGTATCTAATCCACTACCCATTTGCTGTAAAAGCCTTAATACATTAATATTAGTCAGTGCTTTACATGCATAGTTGATTTGAAATTTAGGAACGCTAATCGCCGAAGCTAGACGATTGTATTGTCGTTTTATGATAGCGCTATCATAAACGTACAATGGGCAACCATGCTCTTCGCATAGCGCTAAGGGGTCAATTCCCCCGGATAATTCGTAATGATTGTTATTCAAATTCATACGTAAAAACTAAATCAGGATGATAATAAATAGCGCCAAAGATAAAGTTTTAGCATTAAAATCGTCCAAAACTGAACTAGCAATACACCAAAATCCGTTTTATTTGCATCTATATTAGTGAATAAGTAAAAGAATCAGCTTGAACGATGAAAAAGTCATACAAGGATTAAAAAACGAGGATAGAAAAACTCAACAGTGGCTGTACGATAAATACGCACCTATCCTACTTGGCATTTGTCGCCGATACGTAAAGGTGATGGAGGATGCTGAAGATGTGCTGATTGATACTTTTTTTAAAATCTTTACCAATATTCACCAATATAAAGGGGCTGGTAGCTTTGAAGGATGGATGAAGCGAATAGCGGTAAATGAATCGCTTATGCTGTTGCGTAAGAACCACAACTTTCGATTGACCGTAGAAATAAGCAATGTGGAGATCGTTACTAAAAGCAGCGCTTTAGATACCCTGCAAGAAAGGGATGTGATGGCACTACTACAAAAATTGCCGACTGGATACAGAACCATTTTTAATATGTATGTAGTCGAAGGATACAAACATCGTGAAATTGCAGAGCAGTTAAATATCAGTATCAACACATCTAAATCACAATTGATACTGGCTAAAAAAAGATTACGCACACTACTCGCCGACCAAGAATTGGGAGATGTGGGCTGAATAAAAAATGACAATGGAAAAGAAAAATATTGAATCTATTCTAAAAACAGAAAGTGATAACTATCGCGAAGACGTACGCCCAAAACTTTGGGACAAACTCGAAAAGCGTATGGACGATCACTATGCAACGACTACTCCTGTCAAAGTAGTTCAGTTCTCTTGGATGAGATACGCCGCTGCCTTTATACTATTATTGGGGGCTGGTTTTATCATTTCTAGATTGGACTCTACAACCTCTAATGACTCTATCAGAGTAGCTGAACAATTCACTATAGAGGAACTTCCTAGCAGCACTGAGGATGATCAACTTTATAAAGTCATGATCAATTTCAGCCAAAAAATGTATGGACCGAGAAGAGAATTATGAATTCTAGAGGCAAGTGTTTCTAGCCTTGAAAATACTTAGATTTAAAAAATAATATATTGGTTAATACCTTGCATAAACTACATTTTGTGCAAGGTTTTTTATTTATTAATGCTGCCCCGACGTGTTCTTTTTTATAGTATAAACCAAAGCACACAATCGCGATGGCTACGATAGTAGCGAGCCTAGAATGGATGAGGGATAGAAGCGGCATCCCGACAA
>JALZVN010000220.1 GCA_023299965.1 Saprospiraceae bacterium
TCTACATTAGTTACTCTGGCGACTACTTCTACATTATCTAATGTTTCTAGTCCTATCTGAGCAGCATCGGTTAAAAAGAATGCTGTATCTATCTGTGAAATAGGAGTATCAAAGTTAGACATTAAGGAGTGGAATTGACACACTGGACGTAGGCTGACGTCTACCAATGGGAATGGATTTTCAGTAGTTACGATGACATCATCGATACTCCAATGATACTCTCGTCTACCTTGCCAGTACCATTGTATGTAAACAGTTTCTTCATTTGCCGCTATTTCACTAATGTCAAACATAATTTCCTCTGGATTGAAGGACCATCTTTCACAGCCGATTTGGGTATTCTGACCAGAAATTAGATTCGGAAAAGGAAAGTATGTAGTCCAATTGATAGCATCAGTACTCACTCTAACAAGGGCATTTTCTGACGCATCGACATTAAAGACACCAATATGAGATCTAAAAGTGAGGTAAACTTCATTTCTATCTGAGCAATCAATAGCGCTAGTAGTCAATCTTGAATCAAATTCAGTAGAGCCAAGATCTCCTAGGAATGGCTCCGTAACACAGCAGGCAAAACCGTTGTCTGGTGTTATAGAATTGAAGTGAGATTGACGATTATCTCCGTTGGTAAAATCGAAAGGGCAATTAGGTTCCTCTATGGTGCCATATGCTGTAGTGTCCGCACAATATGTCCAGAGAAGTCCAATATTTGAAAGATCTTGATTGGTCCAGTCTTCAGGAATACCGTTAGCAAAATCTTCTTCCATGATTATGGGATCTTGCCCAAAAGAGTGGGTACTTAGAGCAAGAGAAAAAGTAAGTATAAAAAATAAGGATCTCATAGATATTTGGTTTAGCTTCTGTATTACCAATATATATATTAATGTTGAGTAATGGCGAAGAAGTGACCAATAAGTAAACTACTAAACAAAAAAAGGGATGTTGAGTATCACTCAACATCCCTCTCGTATTGTATAAAGCTTAAAATTACTTGCTTACAACAAATTTCTTAGTCTGTACACCATTCTCAGTATTAATGTGAATCATGTAAACACCATTTGCCAAGTTATTTGTATTGAAATCTTCTCTCAATTCAGTAACTCCGTTAAATGATTTACTAGAAATAATTCTACCTGAAAGATCTAAAATAGATATTTCCATATCCGTAGCTTGCTCAATTGACAAGTTTACAGTGATATCAGCAGCAGTAGGATTAGGACTAACAGCGATTTCAATATCTTTATTGATCTCAACTGTAGCATCACTAGGTACTACGTCAAACCCTAAACGAATTACAGGAGTATTGACAGCAGCAAAACTACCAGTTGTCAAATCACCAGTATTTCCAGGTCCAATACGTAGGAAGTTTTCCTTAGAAATACCTAATACGTTACCGTATCTCAATTCTTCTAAAGTAGTTGCATTTTGTTGCGTGTTGAAAAGTGCCGCAGAGTAATCATAAGATACATCATTAGCAATAGCCATTGCTAAAGGTCTAATTACATCTGTTGTATTTTCTACAGAAGCTAAGTAGTGTGTATTAGGCTCTATCAAAAGATTATCTGCTCCGCCAACACCGAAAGGATCTAAAGCAACAGTTACTATACCATTTTCTAAACCTGTTACTTGGTATATCGCGATACCAAGTCTAGTAAGTTCAGTTGATCCAGCTTCTTTAGAAACGATATTATCAAAGTCGTTATCCTCCACTCTGTAAACAGAAACGAATAATACATCGTCGATTATATCTTGAGGATTAGCCAACATGAATGAAATCTCATTGAAAGCAAGAGGCTCACCTGTAACAGAAGTACCATTAGGAGCAAAGAACATATTTCCTACTTCCCACTTAAATGGTTCTGCATCAGGTCCATCAACGTCTTCAAAAAATGCAAGTGTTGGGCTGATTTGCCCTGTAGCTGTTCCATCTTCTTTTCTAAACTGAGTCTCATCTACTACGCTAAATGGAAATGATCTAACGTTGTTGCTCAAGTCATCATCTCTATCAGCTGATACCGTATATGTCGCTGTATAATTGTCAGCTACTGCATCTGGAGTAAATGGCTGGAAGAATGAAGAGTTTTGTGCTAATGAATCAGAAGCTACTGCTCCATATGGCAAATCAACATTGTGTACTTCCTCTCCTGCAGCATTAACGATAGTCATGTTTGCATTCAAGTTAGTCAAGTCTTCACAAGCAAGGTTTGCGATATCAATCAAGAAATCATAAGAATCAACCATGTGAATTGACATTGGGTTGGTGTGAGATCTTGCAAAGAAGTTATTTTGAGCAACTGCATCTGCAGCTGTTCCTTCTACAATTCTAATATCATCAATAATCCAGAAATAGAAATCACCATCAAATGCAAAGCGAATTCTTACATTAGTGTTTCCTTGTGCACCCAATAAAGGTACAGATCTTTCAAATGCGTTGGTAGCAGCACCGTTTACAATGTACTCTCCACCATAGTTTTCAGTTACATCAGCAGTACCTATTGATTGACTTGGGTTGATCCAAGTTTCTCCATTATCTAAACTATACTGCACGATTGCACCTAGGTTAGTAAATGTACCTCCATTAAGGTATCTAGCAGATTCTACCCATGTAAGATTTACACAGTCCTCTTTTGACAAATCAATTGGAGGAGAAACTACGTAAGAAAAAATAGGGTCGTAAGGAGGTGCACCATTCACACCTGCATTTGTAACAACACCAGTCAATTTAGTCTGGTACCATCCACCTTGCATTCCTATTACACCTACTTCTTGGCATTCTAAACCTTCAACAGTTTGACAGTTAGCTCCACCACCAAAATCAAATACACAACCATTGTTTGACCATATCCAATCAGTAGCAACAGTGTCTCCTGTGTTAAAGTCAATTGTAGATGTTTCAGAAACTGGAGTCCAATCTCCAAAACCTTCGTCGAAAGTCTCTTCGTAGATTACTCTAGCAGTAGGCTCCATAGGCTCACCTGGATCAGTAGCGTCAGGTTCAGACGCATAAGCACAAATAGAGAATGTTCCTTCAAAGTCTCTTGGACCAGGAGCAGACCATACTCTTACCAAGTAAGTAGAGTTTGCAGCGATACATGTAGAAGGAAATTCAATAGTTCTTACGCCTGGTGCATCAGAGAAACACGCAATCGCAATAGTACTTGCGTCGCAATCTTCATAGATTGCCATTCCTTGCTCTGTTAATTCAGTTCCAGAACTAGGATCAAGTCTTACTTCAACAGTCACACCATCAGTCGGTGGATTGTCATCAGTAGCAAAGCTGAACCAAACATCATCTGTAAACCAAGAACCTGAACATACACCTGGTCCAGGCACCAATGTTGCATCTACAGTTCCTCTAGTATCACCAGGTACAGGAACGCAAGACAAAGAGTCAGCGCCCAATACCATAATGGTTGGAGTACTGCAATCGTCATTTGCTGGCTGCGCAAACACCAAAGCGGTTGTGCATAGCATGACGAGCATTGAAAATAATTTTTGTAGAGGTAAAATTCTCATACTAATATTTTTAATTTTTTGTGAAATAATAAATCTATCCTAATGAAAAGACAGATTGGTTTAAATTTAAGGATACGGTAAAAATAATCGTTTTTTACAATATAATATAGTGATATAGGTATTATTATTCGTCACTTTTTGGACTTATGTCAAAAGGTATACTAATGGAATCAGGCTATTGTGATAAGTTCGCGACATAACTGATTTTTTTGGATTGGTACTACGCCAACTTTTTCACAAACTTGCCCGCCAGCTAGATTAGCCAAATGGCAGATATCCTCCGCCTTTACACCATTTGCAATGCTCAATGAGACAAGTGCCAATACCGCATCTCCAGCTCCACATACATCAGCAATCTTCCTGCTTTGGGTTGGTACCAAGTGCTTTTCATGGTCAGCCGCATAGTATATTCCATGCTCAGATAAGGTGATTAGACTGATTTTATGAGACAGAATTTTGTGCAAGTCTTTGTGCACCTCTGTAAGATTTTTTAGATTGGGTTCGATAGACCTATTCAGTGCTTCTCTGACCTCTTTTAGATTGGGTTTGAAGCAAGTAACTCCTTTATAGCTCCAAAAATTGTCTCTCTTAGGATCCACTATAGTAGGGATATTCTTTTGATTGGCCATCTTGATTACCTCCTCAATCAGGTTCGAAGTGAGCACTCCTTTGTTGTAGTCCTGAAAAATAATTACAGAGATTTGGTCCTTTTCTAAGTATAGTCTGAGTTTAGATAGGAGCGCCTTTTCTATGTCATTAGAAAGTGGATGCGTATCCTCTTCATCTACTCTAAGGATTTGTTGATTAGATGCTAATATTCTTGATTTTACAGTAGTTCTTCTTTCTTTACTAAAGACAAGGTGCTCAGCGCTAATGTTTTGATGTTCTAGCAATTTTTGGATTAATTTTCCATTTTCATCGTCTCCTACTACGGAAAATAATATGGGTTCAGCCTCCAGTGCTTTCAGGCTCAGCGTTACATTAGCTGCGCCACCGAGTCGAGCTTCTCTAGCTTTTAGATTCACAATCGGCACAGGCGCTTCCGGAGATATACGATCTATATTTCCAGTGAGATATTTGTCAACCATGACATCCCCTAATACAAGGACTCTGTTGCCTTTGAAAGAATCGATTGTTTCCTTATTCATCAAATAAAATTCTCATTTTTTTTGCAAAATTTCCTTGAGGATGATCTGACTAGCTCCCTTACTTTTTTGCATATAGTTAAGCGTGGTTTGAGTCACCTCAGTATAGAAATCTTGCTCTTCAAGGCGCGAATATAAAGATTTCAAATCACTTGCTTGTCTTATGGGGAATGCACATTCTCGGTTTACCATATCGGTAGCTTCCACGAAGTTTTCATATCGAGGACCAAAGCAGATCGGAACCCCAAATGCTGCCGGCTCCAATGTATTATGCAGACCGCCTTTGTATCCACCTCCAATAAAAACAAGCTTAGCATACTGATAGGTGTAAAAAAGTGTCCCAATATTGTCTATAATTAGGATCTGTGAATCATGCTTTCCTTCTTGAAACTGACTGTACCGAATTGTTTTTGTGCCTATCTGTTTTTCAATAGATACAATATTAGATTCGTCTACCTCATGGGGAGCGATGATGATCTTTTCGTTCTTAAAGTTGGGTAAGGCTTCTTTTAAGACAGCTATTTCTGCTCTATAGGCACTACCAAGCACTATGGCTTTACTGCTGTTTCCTAAGAAGGATTCTATCACTGCAAGCTTTTTACCTCGGTCTTTTCTTTCAAGCACGCTGTCTACTCTAGTATCTCCGACGATTGAGGTTTCTACTATGTCTATGTCTTGGAGTAGGGTATCACTCTCTTTATTTTGCAGATATATTTTATCAAAGCAACCGAGCATTTCACGATGTAAACTTCCGATTATTGGTCTGAAAAATATTTGCTCAGAATGAAAAAGTGCTGAAACCAAGAAGCTGGGAATTGCATTTTTCTTTAGTTGAGAAATGTAAAAATACCACAAATCGTATTTGACGAAAATAGCTGATTTGGGATTGGCTAGGGCTAAAAATTGAGTTGCATTTTTTTTACTATCCGTTGGAAGGTAAAATACCCAGTCTGCAGAGGGGTAGTTTTTGCGTATTTCGTAGCCAGAAGGGGAGAAGAAGGTCAACAGGATTTTTTCACCCTTATCGTGAAGTTGATCGATGATACTGCGTACTTGCTCAAATTCTCCCAAGGAAGCACAATGAAACCATATTGGAGAATGTGTCGCAATATTCTCGTCTTTCAATCGATCAAAAATACCTTTTCTACCGGCTATAAATAAACGCGCTTTATCATTAAAGAGTGAAGCGATTACAACAAGTAGGGTGTATATCGAAATAGCGATTCTATAAAGTAGGATCATCTAACTAGTAGTAGATCTGATCTCCAGTCTCATTCAGATTGAATTTGACCATAAATCCAAACTTTAGACCCAAGAGAATATCTACACGCTCCTCATCATCCCTGCGCATCAGCGTATTGTCAAAACTTCTTCGGCTCATAGTGAAACCTTCATAGGCTTCTACACCCCCAAATACATTGAACAGACCACTTTTTCCAAAGTGTTGATATCCCAAAAATTGATGAAACGATAAGCCATTGGTCAGGCGATCAAATCCTTTGACAAGATCCCCTCGTACGAGATTTATATTGTCCAGTTCATCTTGTACTCTAATCTTGTGTTGCAACAAGCCAGCGCCTACGGTGAATCGAATACCAGAGAGAGAATTGCTGGTAAACTTGAAGATTTTACCAACGTGTGCACCTGCATAAAAACCTCTCTGTTTGAGACTTACGATTCCTGCTATTTGATCTGATCCGACGATATTACCATCTTCATTTGTTACTATTTCTAACACGTTTTCATTCACTGTATTGCCAAAAAGTAGTGTCCCTGTCAGACCAAAGAGAAATCTTGTTTTTTTGGTAATAAATTCAGATCCAACACCGATCTCTAAACTATTGCCAAATCTATCTGAAAGATCTCCAGCTGGACGGTGAAAAGAATAAGTAAGATTGGCCGTCAAGACATTATACTTCGTATTAATATTCAATTTTTTCTGCGCCATTAGATGCGAACTAGAAAACGCAAACATTAGCAGTAAAAAGAGGATTTTTTTGGAATCAATCATAGTTTATTAATTACATATCAAATTTAGATATCTTATTCGGTTTTTTAGTAAAGCTTGGCTTTTTAAGTTTCAGGTTATATCATTTAAATATCAAATGGCATTTATGATGTTTTCTGATTTGGGAGTGCCGGCTGACTGAAAAAGTCAGCCGTCGCGCTATTCAGGACTCCACCTTCGTTCCGGCACTGCGTGCATCCCGCTTAGGCGGGATTCCTTACTATCGCTCACTCGGGAGCCTTGCTTTTTTTAAAGATAAAGGTATATTTTGTTGTTTTTAAGCGATTTGTGCTAAAATTGGATTATTGTCTATTTTTAGTCAATAAATAATATTTATAGTGCTTTCAGGGCAATATGCTAATGCAGACTTTTTTGGACTAGTGATGTGGAGTAGTACCATAGTGGGCAGGATAAGCGGGCAGATATGGTAGCCCCTAAGGGCTGAGCGAGAAGCGAACTGCAAAACGTAACGACCCTAGAGGGCTTCTGGTCCGTGCTGGAGTATCACGGAAGGTATGGACCAGAAGCCCTCTAGGGTAGGCCCCACTAAAAACCTATATGCCATATCCTAACACGATGCTGTCATATGGGTATATCTTTACCCAAATTGAACATTAAATGCCTCTGTGAAGATTTTTTAACGGATTAGAATATCAAATGCTTCTTAATTTGCTGTACCTTTGGATGCCCTAAATGCGTACATACCAGATGAAAAAGAGGGTTTCTACCCTAAATTGTATTAAAATCATTTAAATATATTTTAGCAGTATGAGCAAAAGAGTATTAATAACAGGTGCCGCTGGATTTTTGGGTTCGCATTTGAGTGATCGCTTCATCGCTGAGGGGTTTAGAGTTGTAGGGATGGATAATCTCTTGACGGGGGATATAAAGAACATAGAGCACTTATTTCCAAAGAAGGAATTCGAATTTTACAACCACGATGTATCAAAATTTGTGCATGTGCCAGGTGAATTAGATTATATCTTGCACTTTGCATCGCCAGCATCTCCAATCGATTACCTACAGATGCCTATCCAGACACTCAAAGTAGGTTCATTAGGGACACATAATTTGCTTGGTTTAGCCAAATCAAAAGGAGCTAGACTG
>JALZVN010000221.1 GCA_023299965.1 Saprospiraceae bacterium
GACAGGTCTCAAATCTTACAGCAAATTTGCAGTGAATTACATCAAGATAATCGAGATACATTGATGGTAGAGGGAGGGCCAACACTGCTTAACTCTTTCATTCAAGCTGGTTTATGGGATGAGGCACGCGTCATTACAAGTTCCAAAAATCTGCAATCGGGATTACAGGCTCCTCAACTAGAAGGTCATAAAGTTGGTCAATTCTATCTCGAAAATGACGAAATAAGCCTTATTTTAAGTCCTAACAATGTTATTTATAGTTAAGGTTCTTTTAAAATACACATTAGGGCACCTTCTTATTTGATTCTATTGTTGAATTAATGTTATTTTACAATAGATTATTGAATATCTTATGACTAGATTATTTTTCATTTTCGTTTTGTTTGTTTCTACCGCCTCGCTTGTCCTTGCACAAAATCCAGTGAAGTGGTATTCATTTGAAGAAGCAATCGAACTTCAAAAGGTAGAGCAACGTAAGATTGTAATCGATGTATACACCGAATGGTGCGGCTGGTGCAAAAGAATGGATAAATCAACTTTCCAGAAAACGCATATTGCAAACTATCTTAACGAAAAATACTACCCCGTAAAATTAGATGCAGAGCAAAAAGCAGTCATTAACTTTGCTGGTCAAAAGTTCAGCTTTATTGAGCAAGGAAAAGGGCGTAGTTATCATGAATTTGCTCTAGCGGTCACCAAAGGTCAATTAAGTTATCCCACATTAGTTTTTATTGATGAGTCTATGAATATCATACAATCTATTCCTGGGTTCAGAACAGCCCAAGAGTTTGAGACGATTATGACTTATTTTGGAGAAAATAATCACAAAGAAGTACCCTGGTCTTCTTATCAAGCCGATTATGTGCCAATGCGATTAAAGTTCAAGGATAATCCTGCCTTGCAAAAGAAACCTATTTTACCCGCCAAATTCAATGGTAACAGGTAAAAGTATTTTTAAGAAATTGTAGCTCTTAAAATTTCATCTATTTTACCTTGCTCCGCCGATTCAGAAATAATAACTCTTTTCGTCTTCTCTTCGCCATATACAATCAACATCCCACAAGTACCAGAACGATGCTTCATGCGCAGTGACTTACTATCTAGAATACTCTCTATTTTTGCATTCACTTTATTCAAGTCTTTCTGAGACAACTTACCTTTAGCAGGTTTCCCCCCTTCATATTTGCCACTAAATGAGGTTTCTTTTGACAAAGGCGTATACTCCACCTTTAACTTCTCAACAGTGAATACATTATTGTTAAGGTCGAAATATCTAAACTGAGGATTTTCCATATTACTATCTAGAATGTTTTATGAATTCACAATGTACAAATAATACTATGGTAATAAAGTAAAAGAATAGTAAAATGCTAGTTTGGGCACGTCTCCTCCATCCATCGCTCCTGAGCTATACTCGAGGAGACCAGGCTATTCCGCAGCTCGCTTTTCGCTCGGACACTGCACTCCATTTTATTTCGTTAGGTCTCTCCGATACTATCGGAGCCTGCTCCTATCCTTCGTGCAGCACATGCACCTACCTAAAACTTGTGACATGAATAAGTTTACTCTTCCTGTTTTGTTTTATCGAGATCTTTAGCTTTCGTATTGGCCCAACGTTCTGTTGACCATTTCTCCTGCTCTTCAGGACTTAAAAAAGTCCATGCTACCACCCTACTTCTTTTATTTCCCTGACCCATTTGCAGCGTATTCAATTCATACGCACCGGTGTCTTCTATTAGGTTGTAAAAGTATTCAAGGTGTTCATGCTTTGATACAAGACTTGAAAACCAAAAACATGATTTTCCATATGCTTCGCTTTCCAAAATCATACGACGCAGAAACTTCTTTTCGCCTCCCTTGTACCAAAGTTCGTTGCTGCGACCGGCAAAGTTCAATTTTGGTGGACCGTATACTTCTTCTTTGTTCAAGTTTTTCATTTTCTTGAGTGAGCCATATCTAGCCTCACCAAGATTTGCATGAAAAGGAGGATTACAAATTACAAGATCAAAGCGCTCTTCTGCGCTAAAAACTTCCTTAAACATAAACTTATTATCCGCTTGAAAACGTAGTTCGATTTGTCCCTTGAGATGTATGTTCTTATTTATAATATTTTGTGCAGAATCAATTGCCTCTTTATCTATATCTGCTCCAACAAAACTCCAGCCGTATTCATGATTCCCAATAATTGGATAAACACAATTGGCTCCCATACCAATATCGAGGCACTTAATCGTTTTTCCTATAGGTATGTGTTTACCATTTTTAGAGGCCAGTAAGTCAGCTATATTGTGTATGTAATCCGCTCTACCAGGTACAGCTGGTGTAAGATATCTAGCAGGAATATCCCAATATTGTAAATTGTAAAAATGTATGAGCAATGCCTGGTTTAGTGCTTTTACTGCCTCGGGATCACCAAAGTCAATAGAGTCATCTCCATACTTATTAGGCTTTACAAAAGGAGCTAGGATTGGATTGGTAGTAGATAAGGCTGCTAAATCATACCTGTTACGATGCACATTGCGCTGATGTAATCTTCCTTTCTTCTTTGGTTTCTTTAACTTCTTACTCAATAGACTTGGGTTTTATACCATTCATTTAAACGGTCTTGTTATTAACGACCGCAAAGGTAAGAGAAAATACAGTCATAAATTGGAGGAATTTTTCAAAGTCTCATCCCATTATATGGGATTATTAAGTAGTCTTTTAAATCTACAAGAACATAAAAGCAAGTCTAATACTCTTAGTCGTTAAGAACCAAGCTTTATCATTTCTTCCAGAATATGAAAAACTGCAGGGCAATAATGGGCATTCCCAGCATGTAAATCAAGATTATTTCGAAATTCATCTGCATCGGTATGTGGATATTTACGACATGCCTTAGGTCTATCCTCGTAGACGCTGCACTTGTTATCCTCTTGCAAAAAAGGACAAGGAGTGGTGTTCATAACCCAGTCATCATCTTCATCTTGACGGAGATATTGCTTTTTAAACTCTGACTCCTTTATGCCTGTCGCCTTGCACAATCGACGCACGTCTGAACGGGTAACTATCGGGGGAATCGAAGTGCAACAATTTGCACAGTCAAGACAATCTATTTTTGTGAAAGCTTTTTCATTTAATTCGGCAGCCTTTTGATCCAAATCCTTGTTCTTGCGTTTTGACAAACTCCCTAGAAACTTCTTAAAAGGTTTTTTTTGGGAGCGGCGTCGGTTTTTCCATGCCTGAATATGTGCAAGTGAATTTTCCAATAATTATTTCTTTAAAGAAGGATCTAATTGATAAGCTTTATTAAAATGAGCTTGAGCAGCTTGCGGATTTCCCCCATCTCGAGTAGCTTGTCCTAAATAATAATGCAATACGGCTTCTTCAGGTGCGTATTGGACCCCTGCACTAAACTGCTCTATGGCTTCAGGAAATTTCCCTTGCATAGCTAATACAGAACCAAGATTTCTACGCGCATCTACAAATCGTGGATCTATAGATATGGACTTTCTATATACCTCCTCCGCCTTCCCAAGTTGTTTTGCCTCAAAATAAATGATTCCCATATTGGAGTATACTTTGGCATTGTTGGGCTTGTACTTAAGACTCTGCTCATAAGAAGCCATAGCCTTATCTTTTTGTTTTTCTCTATAGTAGGCAAGTCCTAATTGTCCATGTGCATCACCGTAAGAAGGTCTTATTTGTAGTGCTTTCTCAAATTGCTGTTTGGCTTGTGCAAGAAAATTCTTGTCTTGCGCAGTCCTTCCATCAATTCCTTTCTTGACCAACTCTAAACCATAATGATAATTAAGTTTCGCGCTGTTAGGAGATTTTTCAATATCTGTTTTATATAGGGTATAACTATTTTCCCAAACAGGATTTCGTAAAAGCGTAAGAATAGAGAAAAATATTATGAAGCCTCCTGCTACAAAGATAGGCATCTTGGATGAGGTAAAACTAGCCTTTAGATCAGCTGTAGCTTCAATTGGCGCTTTAAACAATCTAAACAACCCGTATATAATTGCAAGACAAAAACCTAGTAGAGGATAATATAAAAGCCGTTCTGCATAATGCACTCCAATGGTCACAAAAACGTTGCACAATATCGAAATACTCAATAAGAAATAAAGAATGCCAAAGGAAGCTAAACTCTTTTTCACCAGCTGAAGTAATGCAAATACGCCTAAACCCAAATACAAAAGAAATGAAACGATAAACTTCCAGTTACCAAGACCGATAGGTACATATTCACTAAAGCCTTTCTCATGAACTAATTCAATTGGTAAAATCATTTTATAAAGATATGTACCTAAGATAGAGACTGCAGAAGCAAAATGACTTATACCACTTTTACTAGCCATTAGTGCATTGTCTAAGATATCAGGATTCCCTACTCCCATGGCGCCAATCACGTCATAACGCTTCCACAGGAATAGAAGAACTATAGGAGCCAAAGACCCCATGAAGGGTACCATATTGCTAAGTGGCTCTTTTCTAAAAAAGTAGAATAGCAAAGGGAATATGGCTACAAAAGTAATGGCAGATTCTTTAGAGGTGAGACTAAAGCTAAAGCATAATAAAGCAAGTATAAACCAGGCTAAGTTGCCTTTCTTATTATCTAAGTATTGCCAATAGGAAAATACAGAACTAAATAAAAACAAGAAAGCTAAGATTTCGTCTCTGCCTTTGATATTGGCTACGCACTCTACGTGCAAAGGATGCGCTAGGAACAATCCAGTAACTAAGATAGGTATCCATGGATTATACTTCTTGAGGACCTTAGCTAAGGTTAAGAACAAAATAAACCCGGTCAGCGCATATAATAAGACATTTATAAAATGTGCATAAGCAGGCTTATCTGGTGCGAATGCCCAGTCTATGTTGAATGTCATCATAGTAAATGGACGATATAGACTAGGAGTCGCATTCCAATATCCATACCGATAGTGTTCTTTCCATGCAGTGGGTATACCCTGAAATCCTTGTTTAGTAACAAAGTTCTCTTTGATTACAGAGAAATCGTCCAAAGTATAATCATGCCCAAGTGTGTTCGCATACAATAGAAAACCAAAAGCAAAAAAGAATAATCCAATTATGAGCATTGTTTTAGAAGGCCATATTTCAATTGCTTTCTTTTTCTTAACTGCCTGCTTACTGTGTTTTTTTTTCATGTACTAGATTTCATCAATCAAAAGATTGCAACCTCTTAAATCGGAATGGTCCATTCGTCCTAAAACTTCAAAAGTACCATCATCATATTTTCGCCCCAAGTCGTCGGTAGCAATAAAACTTACAGTTTCAAAATTAGCTAAATCATAAATATTTAATGCCCCTAATCGACCAGAATTTAAGATTTGGAATGGATCGTTGGTTTCTCTAATCAAAACATTCATAGATGGGCAGCATTGAAACTTGCCTTCTTGAAGTGAATATGCTTGGGAAAACATTTCTGTCATCCCATATTCTGAATAAATGGCTTTTGGCTGAAAGTACTTGTTCAATAAAGTGTACAATTGAGCTTTTGTCATTTCATCTCTCCTGCCTTTCATTCCTCCCGTTTCAATAAGAGTGATATCAGATAAGTCCATTGCGTGCGTCTCACCGAAATCCAATAGCCCAAAAGGAACTCCAAATAATATAGTCGGTATTCCAGCTTCTTTACATTCTTCAATAGTATTCTTTAATTGATTAAATTGATTGAGGTAAAATCCACTTTGAGAATATCTACTCGCTTTGATAAAGTGATCCAACATCAGTACTAGGGATGAGCCTTCTCTTTCAAGATAACTAGGGAGTAATGCTAAGAAACAATATTCGCTAGGTGGATTAAAAAAATGCTTAAACCCATTGACTGTATTTGAAAGATAATCACCCGATTGCCTTACATGGTGGCAACTTTGCACACCACCAGTACCGCTCGACTTAAACTTAATCTCAGTATCCCAATTTCCCGTTTTAATTTCCTTAAACTTAAAGAAAGATATAGGCAAACACGGTATTTCGGTAACTTTCGTAATATTTGATGGTTTAATATCTAGTAGAGATAGGTAATTCTGATACAAGGAATTATACTCCGCTTGATATTGAAATATCTCCATGGCAAGCACATTAAACCCAGAAGGGTTCTTGTAGAGGTTTGAGATCTTTTGAGTAAAGTAGTTTGAATGCATAAATTTTAAAGCAGTAAATACGAGCTACCAAATAAATATTACGATATTACGTTATAAAGAAAAAGTTTTCATGAGCAAATATATACTATTCATAGCAGCTTGTCTTGCTTTGCTTGGAAGTTGTGTAAACGAACCAGTGTTTAGTGAAATTCCGAGAATTGAGAGTCTAGGAATGACCAAGAACTTTATGAATCAAGCTTCTCCTGGCAACCAAGATTCTACTCGAGTCACTATATTTTTTGAAGATGGTGATGGAGACATTGGAGGCGATTCTCTGGCGATTTTTGTTATTGATACCAGAACGGATCAAGTGGATGTACAGTTCAGGGTATTAGAAATCCCAATTGAGGGCGTAAGTAATGCCATTAGTGGTGAAATAGCTTTCCCTATTCTTGCATCATGCTGTATTTATGACACTGGTCAAATACCATGTACACCAAGTAATCCAGTAATAGACCAAGAAGTAATCTATGAAGTATTTTTAACGGATCGAGCTGGTAATGAATCCAACAGAATACAACTAGACCCCATCATTCTTAGGTGTCAATAGCAGCATCACTATTAGCTATTCCTTCTAAGACTTGAATAATTAGACGCTCAATAGTTTTACTTGGGTCCTTACTAAATGTGCCTGTTTGTCTATTGGCTAATATGGCATTACAAGAAACTGCCCTATGCCCTAGTAAATGACTCATTCCATAGATTCCAGAAGTCTCCATTTCGAAGTTAGTAAAACGATTTTCACCACTTTTGAAATGGGATAAGGCCTCCAAAAATGGTCTTAGTTTTGAATTCAATCTTAGCTCTCTACCTTGTGGTCCATAAAACCCTGGACAAGTCAAAGTAAGTCCTGTATAATCGTTCTCCTTGTACACAATACTAAGTAATTCATCGTTGCACTTATGCCAAACGCTAGCATACCTAGGCGTACCTGATCTAGCACAAAAGTCTTGAAAGTCAGTTTGAAGATGTACTGTTTTTTGGTCTGTCAATGAATCATAGAACGTAAACAAGTTGTCTAGACCAACAGAATACTCCGAAAACAAAAAGCTATCTAAGGGAATATCTTTTTGTAAACACCCAGAAGTACCAATACGAATAAAATCTAACACTTCAGGATTTTCAGATACCTCTTTTTTGTCAAAATCAATATTGAATAGAGCATCAATCTCATTGAAAACTATATCAATATTATCTGTACCAATACCCGTACTAATGACAGATATTCTCTTATCCCCTAAGTATCCAGTATGTGTCGTAAACTCTCTATGTTGTTTTTTGATTTCAATTTTATCAAAATGCTTACTAACTGCCTCTACTCTATCTTGATCACCAACGGTAATGATGGTCTTAGCCAGATCTCCAGGAAGCAAGTGAAGATGATAAATAGACCCATCCGGATTGAGGATAAATTCCGATGATGAAAGATTTTTTTGACTCATAAATGATTAATTATGGTGTATTATATCATATTTTCACCGCAAAACGAACAATTGTGAGAAAAATATTTCATCTGGCTAATTGCAACACTTGTCAGCGAATCATAAAAGAACTAAATGACGCTAAAGGCTTTGATTTGCAAAATATTAAAGAAGAGAAGATTAGCCCTTCGCAAATAGATAAAATGCATGATCTGGCAGGGTCATATGAAGCCTTATTTAGTCGTAGAGCTATGAAATACCGTTCGATGGGGCTCAATGAAATGGATCTAAATGAACAGGACTATCGAAAGTATATTTTAGACGAGTACACCTTCTTAAAAAGACCTGTCATATTCATAGAAGACGAAATTTTTATAGGAAATAGCAAGAAGGTTATTGCCGCAGCAAAAGAAAAATTAGGACTATGATTTCGAAAGAACATATTACTACGTGGTTTAAGCAGCTGCAAGATGATATTTGTGGTCAAATAGAAGCTCAAACACCAGGCTATACATTCAAGGAAGATAAATGGAAGCGCCCAGAAGGTGGCGGTGGAAGGACACGAGTTATCCAAAGTGAAACATTTGCCAAAGGCGGTGTAAATTTCTCAGAGGTGGCAGGACCTTTACCTCCTCAAGCGGAAAAAAGCCTAGGTATAAGCGGAAAGGACTTTTTTGCTACTGGCGTATCCATTGTACTCCACCCGCAAAATCCTTGGGTACCTATAATACACATGAATGTGCGTTACTTTGAAATGGACAATAATATTTGGTGGTTTGGAGGGGGAATAGATCTGACGCCACACATCATACAACCTGAGCAAGCAAAGACTTTTCATCTAGCTTTAAAGAAGACCTGCGATCAGCATAGTGATGCTTATTATCCAAAATTTAAAGATTGGGCGGATGACTACTTTTATCTTCCGCATCGTAAAGAAACAAGGGGCGTAGGTGGTATATTCTTTGATCGCCTAAGCAATGAAGATGGTTTTGATAAAGCATCTAGATGGGCGTTTGTACAAGCAGTAGGAAGTACCTTCTGCCCTACCTATCTTCCTATGGTAGAGGCCAATCGTAATACTAAGTTTAGTGATCTGGATAGTCAATGGCAAATGCTCCGCCGAGGTCGATATACAGAGTTCAATCTTGTCTGGGACAGAGGCACAAAGTTTGGCTTACATACCAACGGACGAACAGAATCTATTTTAATGAGCTTACCCCCTATTGCTCAGTGGATTTATAATGAAGATATTTCTCAACAATCTCCTTACAAGGAAACACAACAAAATTTAAAGAAAGGTATCAACTGGGCAAACTTGATAACATAATCAATGTTAAGGATTTACAAGTCTGATTTTATGTGGAGAGGTTTTAGGAATACGCCCCAAAATACCTCGTGCTTCTAGGTCCAACTTTACAGAAACGATGTACCAAGCAACCTTGCCATCAAAAGTAGTAGTTAGTTCTTTTACCGCTTGATCCGAAAGGTCTTGATAGGATATTTCCCCTACTTTTCTAACTTCTTGAATGATATACTTTTTAATAAGATCATATCTTCTCTTAAGAATATTGACTCCCTTCTTTCCAGCTGGGTGCAAGGTTAAAAACTTTTCTTCCTCTGCCATGATATCCCAATTATAGTTATTGCATTTGATCTAGCTTCAACGCTGCGGCTTCCCAAGAAGCCATAACTTTAGATAAAGAAGCCTTCTTTGAGTCGTATTCGGCTAATTTTTTGTCCGCATTATCTCTTTCATAGAAGTCAGGCTCTGCCATTAAAGATTCAAGTGAAGCAATATCTCCTTCTAATCTTTCAATTTTCTTCTCTGCATTTTTAAGGTCTTTTTGGATTTGCTTACGTTCCTTATAATCGACTTCAGTGTTTTGGTTTCCTTCAGCCTTTTGTGCCTTATCTAAGGTAGATTTTTTACTAAGCATACGCATATCTTCAACAGCTCGCTTTTGCAAAAATTCATTGATATCACCCATATGGTGGTGAATATTTCTATCCTTAAACTCAAATGTAGTGCTGGTTAAAGTCTCCAAAAAGTCTCTATCGTGAGAAACAACAATCAACGTTCCCTCATATTTCATCAATGCACTCTTCAAAACATCTTTAGAAAGGATGTCCAAGTGATTGGTAGGTTCATCCAACACCAATAAATTGAAAGGATGTAAAAGCATGGCGGCTAAGGCTAACCTAGCTTTCTCTCCCCCTGATAATACAGATACCTTTTTGTCTACATCTTCCGCCTTAAACATAAAACTACCTAAGATAGATCTAAGCCTTGTTCTCTGCTCTGGTGGTGAGTTATTTTCCATAACTTGCAAGAGCGTCAAGTCTCTAGGAAGTTCATCAGATTGATTTTGAGCATAATATCCAACCTCCACGTTATAGCCTAAACCATATTCTCCAGAGTCGGCTTCTATTGATTTGACGATAATCTTTGCCAAGGTTGTTTTCCCTTGGCCGTTTTGCCCTACAAAAGCGACCCTCTCACCTCTTTCAATTTGTATATCTACCCCTCTAAGGACTTGATTTTCTCCGTAGGATTTATGTATAGTATCCCCTTTGAAAACAACTTCACCACATCTAGACGGAGGTGGAAATCTCAGGTTCATAACGCTAGTATCCTCTTGATCTACTTCCACACGCTCCATTTTATTGAGCTGCTTTTGCATAGACTGCGCCATCTTAGTTTTATTGGCTTTAGCCATAAACTTGCTGATAATGCGCTCTTTTTGTGCTATATTTTTTTGCTGGTTTTTGAAGGAAGCTATTTGTTGCTCTTTTCTAATCGCTCTTTCTTCAAGATACTTAGAGTAAGGCATTTTATAATCGAATACTTTACCTAATTCTACCTCAATAGTTCTATTGGTAGTGTTATCTAAAAATCTCTTATCGTGAGAAATGAGGATGATAGAACCAGGGTATGTCTTTAGAAAATTTTCGAACCAAAGTATAGATTCAATATCAAGGTGATTGGTAGGTTCATCTAAAAGCAAGTAATCCGGCTTTTGGAGCAATAGTTTAGCAAGCTCTACACGCATACGCCACCCACCAGATAAGGCCCTCAGCGGCTTGATGAATTCTGACTCTTTGAATCCTAGACCTTTTAGTACTTTCTCTGTCTCCCCTTTAAAATTTTCTCCACCTAACAGATTAAAGCGCTCAGATAAATCCGTAAACTTTGTGATTAGCTTTGCATAAGAATCGCTTTCATAATCCGTACGACTCATCATCTCTTGATTGAGCCTTTCTATGGTATCTTGTATCTCTTGCATTTCAGAAAATGCTGTCAAGCATTCTTCCATTACGGTCACATCATCACTTACAGGAATATCTTGAGTCAAAAATCCCAATGTCCGTCCATTAGGAAAATCTAATCCTCCCCCGTCTGGCGTCTGCTCTTTGGCAAGCACTCTCAGAAGCGTTGATTTACCTGCTCCATTCCTTCCTACTAAGCCTACTTTATCATTATCTTTTATAACAAAGTTGATCTCATCAAATAAGATACGGTCTCCAAATTTTAAAAATATATTCTGCGCTGAAATCATTAATTCTATAATTGAACCGCAAAGATACACTACCTAAGGGTTTAATGCATAAATGAGTCAAGTATATTCCGACTATGGCGGAGATGCTGCAAATATTCAAGTTTTATATATTTTTGGTACTATTTTGAAGAACAGTATAGTTCACTAAACATAAAATTATGAAATTAGGCGTTTTCTCTATGAGCTTGAGTGTAAAAGACTTAGTAGCCTCCAAAGAATTCTATGAGAAATTGGGGTTCGTGGTTTTTGCAAATCAAATGGACAACAATTATCTAATACTTAAAAATGGAAGCACCATAATTGGCTTGTTCCAAAATATGTTTGCAGAGAATATTATGACTTTTAACCCCGGTTGGGATGCCAATGCTCAGACATTAGAGGACTTTGATGATATAAGGAACATCCAAAAACACCTACTCAAAGAAGGCATCTCTATAGATAAACCTATAGACGAAAATACGTCTGGTAAAGCGAGCTTTATGGTAAAAGATCCAGATGGCAATATTGTACTCATAGACCAACACGTATAATCACCCAAATACGAGCATACTTTTTCATTTGACCAGACTATATAGTTGGAAATAAAAGCGTCATGCTTAGCCCTTTAAAGGAGAACATCTAGCAATCTTTAGAAACTTAGTTTCCTGAAGACCTAGCTTTGAATGTCTTTATATATTCTTGGAATTGAGTGGCCAGAAAGTGACAATAAGCTCTGGACGCAAAATCTTACTTAAAGTAGTTTTTAACTATTTTTAGTACATCATTTTTATACCCTATTCCAAACATATTTAGATGTGCTAATAAATAGTAAAGGTGATATATATCCAATCTGTTTTTCCAACCCGTAGTCAAAGGAAAGGCTTCATTATAGACATCATAAAAGCGTTGGTCAAATTTACCAAACAAAGTAGACATCGCTATGTCCATTTCTCTATGTGCTCTAGAAACGCAAGGGTCAATAAAATAGGCCGTGCTGTTAGAGTCTCCTACGATGTTACCCGACCACAAATCGCCGTGTATTAAACTAGCGATTTCCGTAGGGCATACTTCTTGAATCCGCTTACTCATAAGTTCAGTACTGGGTACTTCCGTAGCATGCAAATAACCATTGTCCACCGCCATCTTAAATTGAGGGAGCAAACGTTGCTTGACGTAGAAGTTTTCCCAAGATTCTTCTAGATCATTTTTTTGTATTAGGGTACCTATATAATTGTGTGCTTCAAAACCAAATTGATTAGATGTGACTTTATGTAAAGAAGCCAATTCCTTACCAAGCTTCTCCCAAAAGAATCTAGTTTTGCTACTAGATTTAACCCATGTCATGATAAAAACATTTGGGGCACTATTTACAATTTTGGGAGTCGTGCAGTACCGTCCTATGGCCTTAAGCCCTACAAGCTCCTTTTGCAGTAAATCTTCTCCGATTGACGAAGTGTTTGTCTTACAAAAGTAGTTGTTTTGAATAGTCTCTAGCTGAAAAGATTGGTTAATGTCTCCACCAGGAACAGGGGTAATGTCCGTAATGGATTCATTTAGTAAATCTTCGCAGATTATTTTAAGTTCTCTTTGGTCCACTAAATACGTTTACTATTTATTATGCTTAAAATTTGGTCTTTATAATTTTTACCTACTGGTATCGTTTTGGGAACACCCTTCTCTTTCACTTCAATGCTATTTCCAACTAAAGCTTCGATCTTATCAATTGCGACAATGTAAGATCTATGTATTCTCTTAAATAAATTGCTAGGTAACTTGGTTTCCAAACTCTTCATAGTTTGCAAGGTGATTACCTTACTACTAGCCATCCTTATAATGACATAATCTTTTAGTCCTTCGATATACACGATATCTGAGTACTTTATTTTTACCAGCTTTTTATCTGATTTCACAAAGATAAAATCTTCTCCATCATTACCAAGTGCATTGTTATTCTCTCTGCCTAAAATCTCTTCCGCTTTACCAATTGCTTTCATAAATCGTTCTAATGGAATCGGTTTGACCAAATAATCCACTGCATCGAGTTCGAACCCTTCCACTGCGTGATTAGGTAATGCTGTCGTAAATATGGTAAGTGGCGGATTATTTAGCGATTTAAGAAATTCAATTCCGGTGATTTGGGGCATTTGAATATCAAGAAACATAAGGTCTACATCATGCTCTTTTAGAGCCGCTCCTCCCTCAATAGCATTGGAGCAAGTAGCCACCAAGTTAAGTTGTGGCAATTTGGCGATATAACTTTCTAAAATTTCTTGTGCTAACGGTTCATCTTCAACAATAATTACATTAATCATCTGTGTGGTATTTATTTATAGTGATAAATCTAAAATAACCTCATATTCATTGGGGCTATCTTTGATTGTCAAATTATGCTTTTTGGGATACAAAATATTCAGCCTTCTATCTAGATTAGCCAAACCTATACCACCAGATTTCAAACTATGATCAGCGGTAGGAAAGGTATCTGTTTTGTTATTTTTTACTACAAACTGGATTTTGTGTTTCTCCAACATCTGAAGGTGCACATTCACATAACCGTCCTTTATCGTTTTGCTTGCGCCATGCTTAAAGCTATTTTCTAAAAACGGAACAAACAAGAGAGGTGCTATGCTCTGCCCTTCAACATCACCTTCTACGTCAAAGTTGATACTAATTTTACCCCCATGCCGCAATTGTTCGAGAGCCAAATAATTCCGGATATAATTGACTTCTTTTGACAAGGGTACTAGTTTTTCATTGCATTCGTAGAGCATATACCGAAGCATCTCACTCAACTTGACCACTATCTCCGGAGCATCGTCTGATTTTTTGAGCGTAAGTGCATAAATACTATTAAGCGTATTAAATAGAAAATGTGGATTGATTTGAGACTTTAAGAATCGAAGCTCAGACTGGATATTTTGATTTTCGAGGATGGTTCTTTCCCGCTGATGCTGCATCCAGTCAAAAATGATATTCACTAAGGTAGAACCAAATGCAACAAATAGATTTGCCAAATAAAAGTAGTGCTGATTCTCTATCAATCCCGATTGAAGCAAATCATTGCCTGAAAGCCTAAAGTGAAATACGAATATTTTAATTGGTGTAATAAACAAGGCTACTGCTAAAAGTAATACCAAATAGGTAAAAATCTTTTTTTGCTTGAGAAAATAAGGTATGAGGTATAAGGTATTGACATAGACAAGAACTGCGTAGAAAGTAAGGTTGATGAATTCATTGATCATCGTTTCTGTTAGGCTCTCTTCGCCAATGCTAAGGTATACAAATAACACTAAAAGTGCTATCCAAAAAAGACTGTGGTAGACGATTTTTTGAGTCAAAAAAGAGTATATATTACTCTTGTTAAATATTTGTTTATTTTCTTCCAATAATGTCCTCTTGCTGGCTTTTATTCTGAAATACCCGTGATTTTCAAATATGCGCATAGTATTCGAAAAAAGTAAACTATTTCGATAAAAGGAGGATAAATGAGGATAAATGAGAGCAGACCATCTCAATCCTATCAAGCTAATTGAAGACCTTAATTTTGCCTTTGCGACTCGCCATAGGCGACAAAGCTCGGCAAACGGAGTGCGCAAGAGACAAGCGGTGGAAACGGTATCAGTCCTTAAAGATGCATTTACCGCATCTTTAAGGACTGATAATAGTGGACGACGCGTGCCTGTCCCGAGTATTCGGGATCAGGATGACCCAAAAAAAGGAAAACCAACATATCATATAAAACTCCACAAAAAACTCTATTTTGGCGGCAAATTATAAAGGTTAACAAATATGGTTTATTTGACACGAAGATCGAGATTCAATGCCGCCCATAAACTATGGGTACAGGCGTGGTCTGATGAGAAAAATATTGAAATCTTTGGGAAGTGTGCGAATCCTAACTTCCACGGGCATAACTATACCTTGTTTGTAACTGTGAAAGGAACTCCTGATCCCATAACAGGGATGTTGATCAATGCAAAAGACTTGGCTGCTATCATAAAGGCAGAAGTGATAGATAAATTGGACCACAAAAATCTAAATATGGACGTTGACTTCATTCCTAAAGGCATGCAAACAACTTGTGAAAATCTGGCCATATTAATCTGGCAGAGAATCGAACCTAAAATACAACAATGTGAGCTGCATTCTGTTAGATTGGAGGAAACTGAGAATATCTACACAGAATATTTTGGATAATAAATAA
Organism: Saprospiraceae bacterium; assembly: GCA_023299965.1. Classification (GTDB taxonomy): domain Bacteria; phylum Bacteroidota; class Bacteroidia; order Chitinophagales; family Saprospiraceae; genus JALZVN01. The sequence goes on from JALZVN010000221.1 coordinate 15,314, forward strand.
TATAAATGGCATACAAGAAAATAGAACAATACGATACGAAAACGACAGAAATCTTATCTGGCGTATATAACACGATGTTAAGTGAAATAGGTGAAGACGCATCAAGAGATGGATTACTCAAAACACCTGAAAGGGCTGCTAAAGCTATGCAATTCTTGACTCAAGGGTATGATATGGACCCCAAGTCCATCCTCACTGGAGCAATGTTTAAAGAAGATTATAGTGAGATGGTCGTGGTAAAAGATATAGAGGTGTACTCGATGTGTGAACACCATATGCTTCCGTTTTTCGGAAAAGCACACGTAGCCTACATACCAGATGGTCACATCGTAGGTTTGAGCAAAATCCCTAGAATCATTGACGTATTTTCTAGGCGTTTGCAAGTGCAAGAAAGATTGACAGATGAGATATTGCACTGTATAGATGATACACTGAAGCCATTGGGAGTGGCCGTAGTCATTGAAGCTAGACATATGTGTATGATGATGCGTGGTGTACAAAAGCAAAATTCAGTAACTACTACCTCAGCCTTTACGGGACAGTTCAGAACAGAAGAAACTAGGTCTGAGTTTCTAAACCTGTTAAGCGCCAAGTTGCACTAGAAAAAATCTGTAGCCTCGTAAAAATTTTCTACATTGAGGGCAGAAAACGAAAATCATGAAAGCATTTTTATTTCCAGGACAGGGGTCCCAATTTGTGGGAATGGGCAAAGATTTATACGACGTCAATTCAAAAGCAAAGGAAATCTTCGAGCAAGCCAATGAAATATTGGGTTTCTCCCTATCAGACGTAATGTTTGAAGGCACTGAAGATGAGCTCAAAGCGACTAATGTAACCCAGCCAGCGGTATTCTTGCACTCTATGGTAAAACTCTTTACATCAGAGGATATGGTGCAACCGGAGGCTGTAGCAGGTCATTCTCTAGGTGAATTTTCGGCTTTGGTGGCTGCAGGTGTATTGCGCTTCGAAGATGCGCTCCCATTGGTATCTCAAAGAGCCCAAGAAATGCAGAAAGCATGCACTATGACTGACTCTACGATGGCTGCTATTGTAGGATTAGAAGATGCAGTCGTAGAAAAAGTATGCGCTGATATAACAGATACAATAGTCGCTGCGAATTACAATTGTCCTGGACAATTGGTGATTTCAGGTACAAAGCCCGCTATAGCCCAAGCTGTGGAGCAATTGAAGGCTGCAGGAGCTAGAATGGCTATAGAATTGAGCGTAGGCGGAGCGTTTCATAGTCCACTGATGGATCCTGCAAGAGAGGGACTGCAGGCTGCGATTGAAAAAATACATTTTAATGCTCCGATCTGCCCTATTTATCAAAACGTAGATGGAATAGCGGAAACAGATCCAGAAAGAATTCAGCAAAAATTGATGCAACAATTAACCGCACCTGTGCAATGGACGTCTACTTTGCAAAACATGATAAAAGATGGTTGTAATCATTTTTACGAAATAGGTGGAAAAGGCAACGTATTACGGGGAATGCTAAAGCGTATTGATCGAAAAATGCCTTCAGAAGCTGTGTAGAAATAAAACTTTCGGGTATAGGAAAAAGGGAATATTATGTGTAAATTAACCTTTGAAAGCAAAATTATACCAGAAAACAAACACTTATACTATGAATTCCCTAGACGTAAAAAAAGGTAAAGTTCTGTTAGCCGAACCCTTTATGGTTGACACAAATTTCAAGAGGACGGCTGTATTGTTATGCGATCACTCCCAAAAAGATGGCACAGTAGGCTTTATCCTTAATAGACAATACAAAGCAAAGGTTGGCGACTTAGTCCCTGAATTGGAAGAGTTTGATGCACCTATTTATCTAGGTGGTCCTGTACAAAGAGATACACTGCACTATATACATAACGTCGGTGACCTCCTGGAGGAAAGTCAAGAAGTAGGTGAAGGAATCTACTGGGGAGGTAACTTTGAGAAACTCATCTTTCTGATTTCTAATAAAATTATCAAACCACAAAATATCCGCTTCTTTTTAGGATATTCTGGCTGGTCATCTGAGCAATTAAAGGAGGAATTTGAGCTTGGTAGTTGGGTGACCGCTGACTTAGATCATAATTATGTATTCGGTAGGCAAAATGGAAAGCTGTGGGCTAGAATAATGGAGAACAAGGGCAACACATTTAGTGTAATTGCACAGTTGCCAGACTACTTTGCGTGGAATTAGTCTTTTAAAAAGAATTTCCTATCTCTTTTTTAGTATATTTTTTTTGCTAATCTATTCTTTTTAGTAAATTGGTTCGAAATCAACACATTATAGATATGGCAATGTCAAAAGAAGCGCGTAGAAGAAAAAAAGAAGCCTATGAATCAAAGCAGGCAAGACAGTTTTGGACTATCGTAGCAGGTATCACTGTAGTTTTATTAATTCTTCTCTACTTTTTTGTTTTTTAGTAATCTCCCATGATAAAAATTGTTGCCTTAGATGGCTACACCTTAAACCCAGGTGATCTTTCGTGGGATTCCATAGGTATGCATGGTGCTTTAGAAGTATACAATAGATGTACCTTGGAACAAGCGCAAGAGAGGTGCTCGGGCAAAGATATCATCATTGTAAACAAGTTTGTAATAGATCGAGACTTTCTTAAGCATTGTGACTCGCTTAAGCTCGTCTGTGTCTCTGCAACTGGGTACAACAATGTAGATATTCAAGCTTGCAAAGAACTTGGTGTGACAGTATGCAATGTGAGCAATTATAGTACTTCTGGAGTTGCACAACACACTTTTGCCATGCTGCTCCACTGGTTGAATCAGATCGGCAAACACAATAATCTTGTCAAAAAAGGATACTGGTCTATATGTCCTGATTTTTCATTTACGGCAAGTCCGATTCATGAGTTGAGTGGGAAGACCTTTGGGATTCTTGGGTATGGAGATATTGGGAAAAAAGTGGCTCAAATCGCAGTTGCTTTTGGGATGAAAGTAATCGTGTGCAGAAAATCAGACACTCCCATTTCTGATGAGAATATTTCAAAAGTGGATATAGACACCCTTTTAAGTCAAAGTGATGTACTAAGCTTGCATGCAAATCTTGATGAAAGTACGCATGAAATCATCAATACGCAGAGTATCGCAAAAATGAAGAAAACGGCGATATTAATCAATACAAGTAGAGGCGGGCTAATCAATGAGCATGCCCTCGCAGAAGCACTTCTCAACGAAACTATTGCAGCTGCTTTGATGGATGTCCTCCAAGAAGAACCAGCTGCACTCAATCATCCATTTTATCAAATCAGAAATTGCAAGGTGACACCTCATGTCGCATGGGCAAGCGTGCAATCTAGGCAAAGATTGATGAATGGTTTGGATAAAAATATAGCTGCATATTTGGACGGTAATCCCATTAATCAAATTAATATATAGCTATGCATTTCATTGTTATTGGAGGAGGATTAGCAGGATTAGCGGCGGCTACTACTATACAGCAAAATGGACATACCTTTCAATTGCTAGAAAAAGATATTGCACTCGGCGGTAGAGTACAATCTAGCGCTATTAATGGTCACATTATAGATCATGGTTTTCAAGTGTATTTGCCTAATTATCAAGAAGGTAAGCATTTCTTTGACTATCCAAATTTAAAACTCCAAAGTTTCAATCCCGGCTCAATGGTGCTATACGACAAAGGGCAATCCGACACTATTGGTGATCCGCTACGCAGTCCTTCTACCCTATTTGGCACTTTATTGTCAAACGTGGGTAGCTACTCTGATAAAATAAGGTTGCTAAAGTTGAAAAAAGTAGCGAAACGGTATTGGATCAATCCTGACGAGATAGATACAAGCAAGTCAACGTATGATTTCTTGATTGATTTTGGTTTTAATCAGAAAATGATAGATCACTTTTTCATACCATTTTTTTCAGGTGTTTTTTTTGATAAAAAACTGGAGACCTCGAGTGCCATGTTTCTGTTTCTATATGGCAAGTTTGCTACCAGTCTAGCTAGCGTTCCATCGAAAGGGATGGGTTCATTAAGTGCTCAATTAGCGAGTGCATTACCCCATGAAAATATACATCTGAACGAAGAAGTAAAGTCAATCAGCACAAAGACCGTTCAAGTAGCATCCGGTAAAAATTATATCGGGGATAAAATCATATTGGCCGCTCCCTTACAAGGACTACTATCGGGAGCCTCTCAACCTGTCCATTGGCAATCTTCGCATACTATATATTTTGAAGCAGACAAGGCGCCACACAATAAAAAATTAGTGGGAATCGTAGCCAAGAAAAATGCATTGGTCAACAATATTTCGGTCATGAGCAATGTCTGCAAGGCATATGCTCCCGCGAATAAACACCAAATAGCCGTAAGCATATTTGGAGATGTGTACTCAAAAGACGTGGAAACAAAAATTAAAACTGAATGTGAATCTTGGTTTGGCAAGCAAACTTCTGAATGGAAATACATCAAACATTTTCACATAAAAAATGCGCTTCCCAATCAGCAACAAGTGCGATTCACTTTTGATAAAACAGCTTGTAAAATGGGCGAGCATATATACTGCGCCGGAGACTATATGCTAAATGGCTCAATTGATGCGGCTTTGAAGTCTGGCAGATTAGCTGCCGAGTTTGCCATGAAAGGATAGTCATTTCTTCTTCTACTCATTTACAATCCTACCATCAATCATAGTCAACTTACGATCACTCATTGAAGCGAGTTCTTCATTATGCGTAACGATAACAAAGGTTTGCCCAAAGTCTTTTCGCAAATCAAAAATCAAATCATGCAACTCCTTTGATGTTGTTGAGTCTAGATTACCACTAGGCTCGTCTGCAAATATAACTTTAGGGTTATTAATTAGAGCTCGTGCAACAGCTACTCTCTGCTGCTCCCCACCAGACAGCTGATTTGGCTTGTGCTCCAAGCGCTCACTTAGACCAAGATAATCTAGCAACTCTTTTGCTTTTTTTAACAATTCACCCTTAGGCGTCTTTTTGATTTGACCAGGAATGCACACATTCTCTAAGGCAGTAAACTCTGGCAATAGGTAATGAAACTGAAAAATAAACCCAATCTGTTCATTGCGCAGCAGTGCTATTTGCTTTTTACTTAGACCGGTAATGTCTTGATTATTCAATCGAACAAGCCCCGTATCCGGTTTATCCAAGGCACCCATGATATGGAGTAAGGTACTCTTCCCTGCCCCCGATTTACCAACGATACTGACGACTTCCTTCTCATCAATTGATAAGTCTACTCCCTTTAAAACTTCTAGCTGACCATAAGCCTTTTTAATATCTCTAACTTCTATCATCGTGGTGTGAAAATAATCAAATTTAATTAAGAATATAAAGTACTTCATTAAACCTGAATAGTGATTGCAATACGTATGAGGATGATTTGGGGATTCCCGCAGCTAAAACGCGCGGTCGCGTCGTCCACTCCGGCAAGCCTCCATTTCCACCGCTAATCTCTACGCGCTCTTACCCGACGTTCCGTTTCACTACAGTCGGGACGAGCTTTGTCGAGCTCCGGCTATACGCCTCCGCGAAGGTCAAATACGAGCAATAGATATATTCTAGGATAAAATTTATAAATACCCGATGAAAGTAATTGAAATATATTAAACATAGAAATACCACCTTTTGACTAATCCTTGTCACTAATTGTATCCATTAGAAACAGCATAACCCCACCAAAGGGCGTTATATTTCTGAACGGAATAAAATGAAGAAATACGTACACAAAAAAGTTAGTAACACCCCATCATTTACCGCTGGTGATGCTACTGTTATAAAAGAGATACTACACCCAAAAAAAGAAAATCTTACGCTCCCATATAGCCTTGCGCATGGTAGCCTAGAAGGAGGAAAAAGCTCATTGCCACACACCCTTCAAAACGATGAACTCTACTATATACTTAAAGGAGAGTGCATTATATATATTGATGATAATGAAGTACTTGTAAAGGCAAACGAAGTTCTTTTGGTTAAGAAGAATGCCAGACAATATGTTCGCAATGTAAAAGATGAGAAATTAACCTTTTTGTGCATCGTAAATCCACCTTGGAATGAGGCTCAAGAGGAAATCTTAACAAAATTTTAATATTTCTTTTGCAAAGCGTGAATATGTATCAAAAAAGACTATTTTTGTGAGCACCCACAGTGTAAATAGTTATTGTTTAACATTTAAAGACAGTCTTATAAGCTTAGATCTATACATTCGAATTTTACTGATTATTTAGGAGGCTATTAAGCCTTAGGAAATGCAAAAGATTTAAGTATTTAAACAATTTCTATATGAGATTACTTCAGCTCTGTAAGAAGTTCCCTTACCCATTAAAAGACGGTGAAAGTATAGCCGTCATGAATCTAAGTAGAGCACTACACGATCTAGGTTGTGAAGTATCCCTGCTAGCGATGAATACATCAAAGCATTTTTGTGATGTTAGTAGCGTTAATGGATCTTTCAAACATTTCAAAACTGCATACTACACAGAGCTTGATAATACTTTGAATGTAAAAGATGCTTTTCTAAATCTTTTTTCTAGTGAATCATATCACATTTCTAGATTTGTTTGTCCCGATTTCACTAAGCAACTAATCACCATGCTTAAGGAAAACACCTACGACATCATACAGCTAGAAACGTTGTACATGGCGCCCTATGTTCCGATCATAAGAAAATACTCAAAAGCTATGATCGCCATGAGAGCACATAATGTAGAGCACGAAATTTGGTCAAGAGTAGCGCAAAATACGACCCCTTTTTTAAAGAAAATATACCTCAAATACCTTACTAATAAACTAAGAAGATACGAGATCAAGCAACTCAACAATTACGATTTGATGATTGCTATTTCGCAAAAAGATCTCGATACGTTTAGAAGCCTAGGGTTCAAGAATACTGGATTAGTAACGCCTATTGGCTTAGATACTTCTGTATACAAGCCGGACAATCGAAGTTATAAAAAAGAAATATCCTTATCGTTCATCGGATCGTTAGATTGGATGCCAAATTTAGAAGGGCTAAAATGGTTTCTTGACAATGTTTGGGACCAACTATTGCGTAAATACCCAAATCTCAAGCTACATGTAGCAGGAAGAAATACACCAGCTACTCTGATCAATGCTAAATACAAAAATGTAAAAGTGTATGGCGAGGTGGAGGATGCTAAAAAATTCATTAACAGGCATACTGTAATGATCGTACCTTTACTTTCTGGAAGTGGTATGCGTGCTAAGATACTAGAAGGGATGGCTTTAGGAAAGGTAGTCCTGACCACTCAACTCGGTCTAGAAGGTATCGATGCAACTCATAAGGAACATGTTCTTGTAGCGGACACAGCACAGCAATTCGTTGAAGCACTAGACTATTGCTATAGATCCAATGGCTCCCTTTCAAAACTGGGCAAGAATGCTCAACAGTTGGTGATCAAGGATTACGACAATCTTGAAACAGCAAAGAATCTAATAGAAGAATACAGAAAGTTCAAGAAGAAAGAGTCGGTTATTGATAAGAAATTGGCTTATGCTTCTTAATTTCGTTTATCATTAAAAATGATAAATGACAATAACACTAATTTTCTGGTTTTGCCTTTTTCTCTTAGTGTATACCTATGTTCTCTACCCTTTGTTAGTTCATTTATTATCTATCCAAAAGAGACAAGAAAGCCCAGAGCTCACCTCTTATCCCAAGGTTTTTGTTATTCTAGCAGCCCACAATGAGGAATCAGTCATTATTGACAAGCTTGATTCCATAAATAAAAGCAACTATCCCGAAGACAAGGTTTTTCTATTTATTGGTTCGGATAACTCCACCGATAAGACCAATACCTTAGTAGAAAATTATATATCTGGCAGTAAGTACGCTATACATTTTTATGTCATGCCGACTAGATCAGGTAAGATTGGAACTATGAATTTCTTGGTAAACAAGATCCAATCAGAGCATCAGATAACAGAAAGTGATGTGTTTATTTCCACAGATGCGAATGTCATGTTTGATCAAAACACCATCCCTAATCTTACTCGTCATTTTAAGAACCCTAAAATTGGTATTGTAGATACCCGTATTCTAAATCCTAATTCTAAATCTTTTGAAGTCACAAAATCGGAATCTCATTATCTAAGCAATGAAACAATGTTAAAGCATAGAGAGGGGTTGGTATTTGGCAAACTCATGGGTGCTTTCGGAGGCTGCTTTGCGATAAGGGCGACTTGCTTTACCCCTATCCCCTCTAATCTGAGAGTTGATGATTTTTTTCTATGTATGAGTAGTATGGTTAAAGGATATAGCGCGATTAGTGATCTTGAGGCTATTTGCTATGAAGACAATGCTGCCACATTTAAAGAAGAGTTTAAGCGCAAACGCCGTATTTCGAGTGGTAATTTTCAAAATATGTCCATTTTTAAAGCCTATTTACTTCCCTTTAGTACGCTAGGATTTGTATTTTTTAGTCATAAGGTAATTCGATACATCGGACCTATACTCATGATTATCATACTGTTAACCAATCTATACCTAGCCTTTACAGGACAGGTAATAATGATCATTTTATTGATAGCTCAAGCAACATGGTATATACTAATACCACTATTGGATAAAATGTGTCAACTTTTAGGAATAAACGTATTAGCTTTGCGCCACGTGCGATATTTCAACCATATGAATTTCGCTCTGTTGTATGGACTAAAGGACTATATAAATGGAATCAATAGTAATATCTGGGAACCCACAAAAAGAATCTAAATTGGATAAATTGAATACAATTGAAGAGGCAATAAAAGACATAACAGCTGGCAAAGTAGTTATTGTTGTAGATGATGAAGATAGAGAAAATGAAGGAGACTTTATTTGTGCAGCGGAGTCGATCACTCCAGCAATAATAAACTTTATGGCCACCTATGCACGTGGTCTTATTTGTGTTCCTATCACTGAGGACATAGCGAATAAGCTGGAACTACAAATGATGGTGCCTAATAATTCTGATCTGCATGAGACAGCCTTTACAGTATCCATTGACTACAAATTAAAAGGGTGTACAACAGGTATATCTGCCTATGATAGAGCAACTACCATATTGGCAATGGTTGATGAAGAAGCTAAGGTTGAAGACTTCTCAAGACCAGGTCATATTTTCCCTTTGATAGCTAAACAAGGAGGTGTTCTACGAAGATCTGGACATACCGAAGCAGCAGTTGACTTGGCAAGATTGGCTGGTTTCAAACCAGCAGGCGTAGTGGTAGAAATTTTAAATGAGGATGGAACAATGGCTCGTTTACCTCAACTCTTGGAATTGGCTAAAAAGCTCGATGTAAAACTGGTTAGTATCAAGGACTTGATTGCTTATCGTCTGCAAAGAGAAAAGCTTATCCAAAAAGAGAAAACAACTCAGATTCAAAACGGTGATAAGAAATATGAAATCACCACTTTTACAGAATTGACTAATAAGAAAACACATATTGCAATTAAGATAGGAAATTGGTCTGCAAGCGACCCTGTCTATGTAAGGGTTCATTCTCAAGATGACGCAACTGATATTTTTGGATTTCTTTTTGGAAACAGTAAATCTAGTCTGCAAGATGCTATTCGTAAGATAGAAGAACAAGGCGCTGGACTAGTGGTTTTTATGCGTCATCAAAGCGCTAACAATAGCATGTCAAAACTGTTTGGTGACAATATGCATTCTGAGGATATAGACATGGATCAAAGAGACTTTGGTGTCGGTGCTCAAATTCTAAGAGAAATGAACATTAGAAAAATTAATCTCCTGACTAACAATCCCAAAAAGAGAGTTGGGCTAGTGGGATATGACCTCGAAATAGTCAACAATGTTTCTTTCTAAACGAGTTCTATTTAACTGATTCATTCTTTTCATATGTAATGCACACCCTAAAACGTAATGTTTTTAGCGCTAAACGACGACGGTAGCGAATTTTCGCAAATTTAGTATTTCAAATAGCATCATATGAGAATTTATTGCTATTTTACATTGATTTACGATTTTCAATTCATAGTCTAATATATGTATATTAATAAAATAATACCGATTTGGATTTGCCTCCT
>JALZVN010000222.1 GCA_023299965.1 Saprospiraceae bacterium
ATGAGGACCCAAACTGTCTAATAGTGCACCAAATGGTCTTGCTATTAATAAAGCAAAAATCAAATTGCATAAAAAAACAACTCCCCATGCTTTCCATCTGAAAAACAATAAACGTATTCCGCTGAGGTATGTAGATATAACTGTCTTCATATAAATACCATCAAGCTTTCTAGAGCACGCTGCGTCGCTAAAAAGAATTTAGAAAAATAATATCGGACACCAGTGTGATCTGGTTCTACAGCATATGAATTGTTTAGCCAATTTTTATCGATGGGTAGTTTACCTCTAGGATCTAAAACTGCCTTCACAACCTTTTGGTTGGACAAAACGGTAAAAACATGTATACGTGCCTTACCATCCCAAAATTTCAGATCGCTACTACCATCTTCGAAAAACAATTCAATTTCTATCGGCAATTGCATTCCTTCTAATCGATGAACTGACACTTCACTATTATACTGTTCCTGCTCCTCTTCCTCTGTAATACAGTTTTCAAAATCCTCAATAAAGCCTCTTGCATTCATGGTTTCAGTATTCGAAATTCCCTTCACTGCATAATCACACAAATCTGTTCCATATAAGGCTTGATCAAAAAACCAATCCATATTCGGTCCAAATGTATCTCCATGATTTTTAGCCACGATCCTATTCACTACATCGATAAAATCCTGACCACAGGGGTGCTTAAATTTCCAAGTCTCAAAATAGGTTTTCATGACTTCACGCATAGACTCTTCTCCTATAATTCCTTCCAAAGTATTCAACCAAAGAGCAGTCTTGTTATATGCTATATTTCCATAGCTCCCTTCCGGATAATTATAACTCTTAGTAGAAGAAGGCGCAATTTGAGGATTAGGATTATTAAAAAATTCTGCCCTATTAAAAGACTCATTACCTATTTGTAATCCTAAAACCTTTACCGTGGACTGATCCGCTCCTAGATATGAATCGAGTATTTTCCCCTCAAAGTAGGTTGTAAATCCCTCGTCCAACCAAGGTTCTTCTACTTCATGTGTCGCTATCATTTGCATAAAATATTGATGCACAAATTCATGTACCACTAAAGTTTCTGGAGTCCGAATTCCTTCTGGCAAAGAGCAAAAACTAACAGATGACACAAAAGTTGGATATTCCATCCCCCCTGTAAACATACCATGAATTGGCGTATCTACAATCGTCAAAGTCGAATACGGATAGGTACCTATATGTTCATCCAAGTATTCGAATGCCGCCATTACCGCATCGAAATATCTAGGGGCACAATCTACATGCTCAGGGTAAGTCAACAACCTTATGTCCACTCCTTTCCATTGGCGATGAAACTCTTCAAACTTTGGTGAAGTTGTCCAAGCAAAGTCTATCACATCATCAAGAGTATAACGCCAGGTAGTCGTTTTTCCTTTTTCTATTTTGCTAGCCAACTCACCACTTGCACCTACTACAAAATCCGATGGAACATTGATCGATACATCATACGATCCAAAATCCGAATAGTACTCCCCACGAGCATGGTATTGATGGCAATTCCATCCATCCTCTGTCGCCCCTCTCAAACCTATAGGTTCATAGACTCCTAGCTTGGGAAACCACTGCGCCATGAAATAGTAATCTTTATTGTACCCTGTCCTAGGCATTGTCTTTGGTATTTGAGAGTGCCATTTTACTTGAAAACTTGCAGACTCTCCCGGCTGTACTGGTGTGCTTAATGGCACACTCAACACTGTTTGGTCACTTGTATTATCATCTTCTGGCTGGAGATATTTTGCTCCTGAGATAAGTTCTACTCCTGCACTATCCATTAATGATTGAATTTCTATCCAACCCCAATTGCAGTCATTAGAATCTTGACTGGACAATCCCCCGCCCAAAGATCCTTCTTTCATAAAAGTAGATTCTGAATTTTTAAATGCATTATAATATAAATGAAATTGGAGTTCATTTACTGGTCCAGAAGATATGTTTTTCCAAACCACCTCTTGTATGGCATCTATCTGCTTATTCTCCACATCCAACGTCAAATCTATAGTGTAATTAGCTATCCTAGGCGACAATGGAGCTTGACCATTCACAATCTGGCTTAGTGCAAAAAAAATAAAGAAATAGCTAAAAATTCTCATTTCGTAAAGTAAACAAACATATGCCAAGTAATATAGTTTTATGCTAAAAGGTATATCAATATTTGGTAATATTTTTCGAGACCATCTCCATGCGCTATATCTAAGCTCAGTTCATTACTCTCCCTATCTACCTAAACTGCTCATTTCTCCATGATACCATACAAGGAATTATTCTTTTGAGACTAAATGCTCAGATATTCCTCCCTAATGTACCAACTATTTTCTATGTAATACAATTCCATATAGATAGCACACTACCATTCCATTTACTAATAGATTAGCCCCTAGACACATGGCTCTCGCTAGGTGTTAAGAATAATATAACTACCCAATCAAAGTGGCTTCCTTATATATATTTATATATCTTAGAGACTAACAATCTATCTACTATATGAAATACCGGTTTTTTATATGGCTATTCTTGTTTCTATGTTCTTTTTTGACTCAAGCGCAAGAAACATATTTTCAAAAAGAACAGCTAAAACATGATATTGAACAGCTGCAAAAAAACCTTCTCTCTATCCATCCTGGAATAGATTACTTCACAAACAAATCTGCGATTGAACAAATGTTTTTAGATAGACTGGAGTCCCTTCCAGACTCAATGACGCGGATGAACTTCTTTGACATCATAGAACCCATCATTGACACTATAGATTGTGGGCATACCAATATCAGATTCTCTCATAAATTGTACGACAAAAAAGATGATGGAGACAAGCCTTTAATTTTCCCAATCAAAGTCCTTCTTTTACACAATGAAGTCCTTTTGAAGGAAGACTTCAATATTGGCTCTAGCATTATCCCTAAAGGCAGCCAAATACTCTCTATTGATTCTGTATCTATTGACCATATCGTTGATCAAATGACTAAGTATCACCGTGGAGCAGATGGAGACAACCATTACCCAGAACGATTATGGGCAGTAAGAACTTTCGCTGATGGATATGCTCGATTTTTCGGGCTCAAAGATGACTTTTTGATTGATTTGATCAATAGCGAATCAGGTAAAAAACAAACGTATACCATAAATGCTATCGCACCTAAAGCGCTTCGTACACAAAGTAAAACAGAAAACAAATCCTATATGCCAGTTACGTTCAAAACTGTTGATGATGGTAAAATAGGATTGTTAAGTATGACTTCGTTTTCCAATAAGAGTTTATTCAAAAAAAGTAAAAAGATAATAAACAAAGCCTTTAAGGAAATGAAGACTAAAAATCTCGACAAGTTAATCATAGACGTACGAAACAATGGCGGCGGCGCTATTAAAAATATTTCAAACTTGACGCGTCACTTGATGGATGAAGAATATCTCATTATCAAAGAGAGTTCATTTAAGAAAGCGTATCTGGATGTTAAGAAATCTTTGTTTCAAAAACTATTTTTTGGCTTGGCTAAAAAAGAAGCCCGAGGCGAAGATTATTACATGACCAGGTGGAATAAGAAAAAAATCAAACCCAAAAAGAAATCCTACAAAGGCGCATTAACTATTTTGATCAATGGTCAAAGTTACTCTGCTGCTGCCTTGACCCCCGCAGTCATCAAAGATCGCCAAAGAGGTACCTTAATTGGAGAAGAAGCTGGAGGCAGTTATCACTTAGCCTTTGCAGGAACATCAAAATATATTACTTTAAAAAATTCGAAATTCAGGATTCGCATTCCGCTCATCAGCCTTATTTATGATGTGGATGAAGAGGCACAAAGTAGACGAGATGGAGTGACTCCAGATATTCAAAAGATATATACAAAAGAAGATTTAATCAAGGGGACTGATACTGTACTAGAATACGCTATTGAATACCTAAATAATTCAAAGTCTTAAGGGCACCTCT
>JALZVN010000223.1 GCA_023299965.1 Saprospiraceae bacterium
CGGTAATCTTCTTTTATGTTTTCAGGAAAATAACTTCTACAAACACGCTCTACTTGATCGAAATAGAGACCAGGTATTTGCATGGTTTGTTTTCTTACCATAGAAGAGCTAAATGCTTGAGATAAATTGAGTTGAAACATACCAAACATTTTTTTTAATGGATTGGTATGCCAGCCTACGAGTTGGATTTTTTGTAGGGTGGCCTGCTTTTCATTTCTAGTAAATAAGCCACTGATTAACCTATAGCCTTGAGACGTTTCTTGAAAAATGAGATTGTAATATTTGAGTACTGTTCTAAATAAGGATAAAGCCAGTGTAGTTATAAGCATTAGGGGAACGAGGATAAAAATTAAACTCTTGAAAATGGAGTTGATATTTTCTTCTATGTTCATATAATCTTGCTTGTTCAAAAGTATATCAGCATATTGACTCAGACCAAGAAAAAAGAAAGTGATGATCAGGAAAGATTGAAGATGATTTTGACCTATTCCGACTTTAAGTAGCGCTGGGATATCTAATTGTAATAGAGTCTCTTCTTTGTATTGTTCTATTTTGATTTCTGCGTCTACTTCTTCCTTAAGGCTAGTTTTTTCTTTTTCGCTTAGGATAAAATTCTTAAGCTTTTCTGCGGTTTCAAATTTAATCGCGTCTATTTTTATTTCACTATTCTTGGATCCTGCAGTATCTATTTCGATACTAGCTACATTAAATATTCTATGTATAAGGGATTGATTGGTGTTTATAGCTTGGATTCGATCGAAAGGAACATTCAAATTTACTTTTTTTAAGATTCCTTTATTTATGATTATTTCATCTCCTTGTATGTAGTACTGAAATTTGTAGTAGGCAGCAATCGAGAGCACTGTACTAATGAAACTTACAATCATTATGATGTACACTTCAAAATTATCCCCTGATCTATTTGGTTTGAAGAATATAACTAGAAGTATAGGGAATGCATTCTTAAGTACAAGCATAAAAAACTTGTAGAGAATAAGAAGTATCGCTACCGGAGATTGTTTTTGCGGTGTAGACAAAAAATCAATGCTATTCTTCTTCACTAGACAAATTTAGGTATGAATAAGGAAGAGCGTCGATCGCCTGATCAGATGCATCTAAAGAGTCTGCATTTGAATCGTTCTCTTGTTCATCTTTTGATACTTTTTGTGCGGTCGCATCAACGATGTATTCTTTTAATCCATTTGCAGTTTCTTTGTCTAATCCAGGTACTTCTAAATCACTACTTTGACCACCTGCCGTGAATACTTTTAATGTATACAGGTCAAATAATTGATCAAGTGGTCCTTGAGAAATTTCACAGTGTTGAACTCTATTAAAAGAAATAGTGGTGATGTTGTTATACAGTACGCCTTCCTTATAAATAATATCGTATGCACGTAATGCATGACCTCTTTTATAGTAGCTAATCCACGTAAGTATTATAGATAGGATGGCAAAGGGAAAGAATACCCATTTTGCATATGGGGTAAGATGAGGAAACTCCTGGTTTGCCGCAAAAATGGATAGCATAAACATACCTGATAGAAAAAGCCAAAAGACAATGCTCTTTGAAACGGTAAGTGCCAGATACGATTTTTGAGGCTTTATGTAGTCAACATTTCGCATTCGAGGTAATTCATCGATGTCAATTTGTTGATTTGTAAATAAGTCCATTTAGGTTTTTATTGCTTGTTTTTTTAATGGTTTGGGTTTCATCTCTTGATATACCTGAAGCAGCCAGTTTGTAGCTGTGAGTAGTTTCGTTTCTTTTATTTCGTTCTCTATTTTCTCATAGTGCTTTAGGTTTTGCCGCAAAATTTTGTTGAGCATGTCGCAGAAATTAAGATATATCTTTTTCTTCGTATTTGAAATCTTTTTAGCTCTTTTGAGAAAAATAGTAAACGCTGCTATTTGCGAAAGGAGGGCGTCCATTTCATTATTATGATAGAATATCTTTATCAACATCATCCTACTGCCTAGGTTGTAGGCAAGTTCAAGATCATTCACGAAGACCATATTGAGGTATTCTTGTGCTTTGCTGTAGTCTTGCATAGCAAAGTGCAACTCTGCAAAATTGTAGTTTAGGGCTTTAGTTTGATGTTTTGGAGCAATTTTATCTTGGTAAGAAATGATAAAATTTTCTACAAATTCAAATCGCTTAAGCAATAGACTTAGTTTGACGATATTTTTAAAAGTCCAATGAGATAAGTATCCATTTTGATACATATATCCAGAATCAAGAAACTGCATATATAGCGCTAATGCTTCATCAGTATAAAATTCTTGATTATGTGAAATACGTTGGATACAGTAATTGATGGCTTCTTCATATATTTCAGCAATCTCTTTAGGATTGAATTTGTCGTCAAATTGCGTGATGATGTCTTTAAGCTTGATAAAGTGGGGGAGTGACTCTTCCTTGGTTTGCATCATAATCACTTCGTAGTATCCATTTACTATAGGATTCGAACTAAAGTTATTTTTTGCATAGTTCAATACAAACTCCATGTTAGGAATCTCAATATGCTTTCCTAGAATCAACTTTCTATTCAGCAGGACTGTGAAATACTGGAGCTTTCGACAAATAAAATATAAATCAAGATTCTGGCTTGCCAGATGCGCGTTCACATCGTCCTTCCTTTCTTTTTGAGAGATAAAGTAACGATCGAGTAAGTCGTAGTACTCAAAGTAAATCTTGTAGTGATTGGCTCCTTTATTAGTAGATCGCTCAAGCACTTCCTTTATTTTTTTTGATTCTTTTTTGAAAAGTGGATGTAGTTTTCTTTGTGATAGAATATTCAAATAGGATATATCCGATAGTTTCTGCTCTTGCGCCTTCACATAGATATAGTTCAAAGCTAATTTAGTAAGATCACTCTGCATGTACCCCAATTTTTTTTCATCGTAGGTGACAGACGTAAACAATTTGTTGTAGACGTGTTTTCGATCTACATTTTTTTCATCAAAATTAGGATGGATATTACAAAGGAGTTGGCATAGATCAATGAGGTCCTCTTTCTTATTATAATAGGGAGACTTTACAAAGTCTACAAATTCATAGAATTCCTCTTTTTTAAGTGCCGAGAGCACCGATATCAGTTTAGAATTAATCATAATATTTTCTTAAAAAACTAGCAATATCTCATGGTTTAAAATTAAAACTGCGGAAGTTGGGCTACGTGACATATAAATAAATACAATATGAAAACATGTAAATTGAAGAAAATCAGTTAATTAGAGTTTGTGGTTGTTTCTATATTTCGATAAATATAATATAATTTTCTTTGGAAATGGTAATTATTTGTAATTGCAAGACATTGTCTTTACGGTTACTTTTGAAGCAAGAACATAGTCCTATAACTAAATCCTATAAACGATGGACAGATTTTACGAAAAACTATTCTCAATTCTTTTACTTGTTTTCTTGTGCTCTACAGCGCTTTCCTCACAAAACAAATTGTGGCCAGGAGATGCTAATAATAATGGAGTCACTAACTGTGTAGACCTTCTATATATAGGAGTAGGATACCAAGAAACTGGTCCTCTCAGAAATAATGCTACCACGCTTTGGCAAGAGCAAACCGTAGATTCATTATGGCAAAGTAACTACGCTGATAATGCTGTGAATCTAGCCCATGGTGATTGTAATGGTGATGGAATTATCGATTCTGATGATTTATTGATGGCCATCAAAGCGAACTATAAGCTGTCTCATGCTTCTAATAGTATACCTACAAGTGCGGATGGATATACTTCTAGTATTACGGGGGCTCCTATTGCGGATATTGTTCCAGATGTTCTCACCGTAAATGAGGGGAACCAAGTGAACATTGAGATAAAGCTTGGAGATACTGCTCTACCAATAAATGACTTTTATGGAGTTGCAATGGTCATCAGTTATGACAAACCTTTCTTGGATCTTTCTTCTCCGGCTCAGTTCACGCCAGAGCCTAATGCCTTTACCGATCCTACTAATTCACAATCTGTAAATAACATATTCACCGATACCTTAAATAAGCAGGTCGAATTTTCCTACGTAAGGACAAATCAATTGAATGCTGGTCAAGGTTCGGGTACTATCGGTACATTCGCTTTTATTATTGAAGATGATGTTATCGAACCTTTATTGTTAGATACAATGAAGATCAAAATAGATAGTATTAGAATCATTGATAAAGATCTAAATTCCATACCTGTAGATTTTGCAAATGCAGAGTTCAAGATCGCGGTAGCTGACAATGCGAGAGCAAGTAATCCAACTAACTGTCCAAAAATATTCGAACCAGTTTGTGGTATAAATGGAGTTACCTATATAAATAGTTGTTTTGCAAAAGCCGCTGGAGTAGATGTTTTTACTTCCGGAATATGCTATAGCGAATGTATAGAGCCGGATTTGATCGATGTAGTTGCACTAGATGAATGTAGCAACAACTACATCCCTGTCTGTGGATGTAATGATGTTACGTACTTAAATTCATGTGTTGCAGAAAATTCAGGAGTAACAGAATATTCTATTGGTGCATGTTCTGATCAAGCTGTTTGTTTTGATCCAAATTTGGTAATAAATAGTAGTGGTACTTTTGTTGATAAAAATTCTGGAGTGATTACGGAAAACTGTGAGGAAACCAACGAACCGGTTTGTGGTTGTGACGGTTTCACTTATCAGAATAGCTGTTTGGCAGAAGCAAGTGGAATTACTTTTTATACTCAAGGGGCCTGTAATAATGTTTGTGTCAATCCTGATTTAATGGATCCATACGCTAATTGTGTGAATACCTATGAACCAGTTTGCGGATGTAATGATGTGACCTATACGAATGCTTGTGAAGCAGAATCTGCGGGTGTTGTGAGTTACACACCTGGTCCTTGTGGTAGTTCAAATGTAGGTAATTGGTGTACAAATGCTACTCCTATTGCTTGTGGTGACTTCTTAGCAAATGAGTCTACCATCGGAGAGACTAACGATATTGATAACTACTACTGGCAATCTAGTGTGAAGTACCTGGGAGCTGATAAAGTATATGTTATCACCAAAGATCAACCTGGTGATTTACAAATTGGATTAGAAATTTTAACTCCAGGGGTAAATTTAGATCTATTTTTACTTTCAGGTGATTGCAACAATTTGACATGTATTGGCGCAAGTCAAAGCAATAATACAGCAACGAATAATGAAGGTATTCTATTAGAAAACGCTCCCTTAGGAACCTACTATATCGTGGTAGATGGACTGCTTCCTAGTTATCAAGGAGACTTTAAACTAGAAGTAAGTTGTGGGGATTTAGATTGCAACAATGTGGTGGCTTTGTCTTGTGGACAAACCTTTAACTATAATAATTCATTGGGAGATGATAATGTTTCTCTTTATGGATGTGGAAATGTATTAAATGTAGAAAATAACGGAAACGAAGTAGTACACTCATTCACAGTCACTCAAACAGGTCAGGTAGATATCTATCTTACGGGCTTAAATGCTAATCTTGAATTGTTTTTATTGACTAATTGCGATAGAGGAGATTGCGTGAAGTTTTCTACAAACCCAGGGACAACAGATGAACATATAAGTGCATACTTGCAAGCGGGTACTTATAATGTCGTTGTTGATGGATTTAATGGTGCTTCTAGTAATTATCAACTTTTAGTGGATTGTCCTTCTTCATGTTCCATTGATATAGACGTTTATGCTACTGGTACAAACTGTGGACAAAACAACGGAAGTTTTACAGTAAATTCTACAGGAGGAACACCAGGATATGTTGTGACTTGGAGTGGTCCTATATCAGGTAGTTTTTCAACATTTAGCAATACATGTACCATTTATAATATACCTCCCGGGGTGTATGAAGTGACCAAGACAGATGCAAATGGCTGTAGCAAGTCTGCAACAATTGAAATTCAAGATTTGGGTTCTCACCTGGATGCAGTCTTATTGGTAAAAGATGCAGTATGTAATATTAAAGGTTCTGTGAATGTAACTGTGCAGGGTGGGAAAGCACCTTATTTAATAAATATAGCAGGACCAGTAAGCGGTACAGCTTCCTCAGGTTTTAATAACTTTAATATCAATCAACTATCACCAGGTGACTATACTATTTTTATAACGGATAAGTTTGGATGTACTGTAACTAAAGATTTTACCGTACTAAAGGACAATAATAATTTTACAGTAAGTGGATACACGACTTCTGCACAATGCGAATCTCCGGGTAAAATACATATAAACCTAGCTAATGGAAGTCCAACCTATACTATTCATGTAACTGGTCCAGTGTCAGGTAGTGCGACAACTAATAGTTCTAGTTTTAATATTCCTAATTTACCAGGTGGAACCTATACTGTTTTAATAGAGGATGCTAATTGGTGCTCAGATGAAATGGTATTTGTAATAGAAGATGAAAATATGGATATTGATTTGGTTCCTACCAATGGTATCTGTGGAGCCCCAGGTTCTTTAGCAATAAATATATCTAATGGAACACCGTTGTACAATATATCTTGGGATGGACCGAGCAGTGGAAATGTAGTTTCCTCTTCTTCAACTTTTGAGATTCCTAATTTACCAAGTGGTGCATATTCTGTAACTGTAGTAGATGGTAATTGGTGCCAAGATTTTCAAGTAATTAGTATTGATAATACGATTTCAAACTTAGATGCAGACATTAGCATAGAAGATGGTGTATGTGGAACAGGTGCGTTTTTGGTTAGTTTTAATGACGGGACTGCTCCATATACTATTACCTATTCAGGACCAGATAATGGAACGAGTAGTACCTCTGCGAATGGTTTTGGCGCTAATGATTTAGCCATCGGAACCTATACAATAGATGTAGTTGATGCAAGTGGATGTACCTATTCAGAAGTAGTTGAGCTAGGATCTAATGATGCAGTTATAAACGTGAATGCTTGGCCTAATGATGGAGAATGTGGAGAACTTGGAAATATAGAGTTTTCTGTTACCAATGGTTCATCGCCTTATACAATAAGCTATAATGGGCCATCATCAAATTCTGTAGTCTCAAATAGCCCCATTTTTGTTATTGATGATTTGGTCACAGGAGCATATGATATCGAAGTGACGGATGAAAATGGCTGTACAGATTGGGTGTCTACTTCTATAGCTAATTCTGGGTCTGGAGTAGTAATAAGTACTTCTGCTTGGAATGGTAGCTGTGGCACACCTGGTGAAGTTACAGTGGATATAGTAGGAGGATCTCCTGGCTATAATGTTGTTTGGGATGGACCAAGTACTGGGGCAGCAGTATCTGCTACAAATAGTTTTACCATCAATAATGCGTTATCCGGAATATACGATGTGACGGTTACGGATGCGCTAGGTTGTAGTGATGTTGGTAGTCAAGAGGTTTCTAATGACGCAAACAATTTAGATATAACGCTTAGTGCAACTGATGGTACGTGCGGAGATCCGGGTAGCTTGGCTATTGGGATTACTGGCGGAACTTCACCATATACTGTGAGCTGGACAGGACCTCAATCTGGGTCAAGTACCACTAGCTCAAACTTCAACCTTAATAGTCTTATTCCTGGAATATATGTAATTGCAGTAGAGGGGGCAAATGGTTGTAATAAGGCAGGTCAAATTGAAATTCTTAATAATGGAGTCGCCCCAGAAGTGACACTTTCTACTTCTGCTTCTATATGTAATGGAGGAGGAGATGTTACCGTCATTTACGGTATGGGAGACGCCTTGGTTTCATGGTCAGGACCTAGTAGTGGATCAGCTGATGCCACGAATGGTAGTTTTGTGATTCCTAATTTACAAGCAGGTACATATGATATTACGGTAGATAATGGCAGTGGTTGTGAAGTGATAGTAAGTGCTAACATCATAGATATAGAAAATGAAATAAACTTTTCTGTAGCTACTGAAAATGGCTTATGTCAGACTAATGGTTCTGCAACGGTAAGTTTTGATCCAGGTCAATTTGATATAGTATGGTCTGGACCAAGTGATGGAAATGTGGTGGATAATACTGGAATATTCCTTATCCAAAACCTTCCAGCTGGAGATTATACCATTTCACTGATAGATAGTGATGGCTGCAAGAAGACACAAAATTTCACCATAGAAATTATAGACACACCGGTAAATATTAGCGCTATTGGAACAAACGGAGTATGCAATACTCTTGGCGCAATTGATGTTGACTTTTCAGGAACGATAGGGACTGTTTCTTGGTCAGGACCTTCTGCTGGATCTAGTACAAGTTCAAACGGTATGTTCACTATTGTAAATCTTGACTCAGGTACATATACTGTATCTGTAGCGCTTCCAAATGGGTGCACAGGTTCAATGGATGTACTGATTGAAAATATTGAAGAGGTAGTTTCAGTGAACGGAAATCCTAGTGATGCTATTTGCAATACCAATGGATCTATCGATGTAAGTGCATCTAGCAACGTTATCAGTATCACTTACACAGGTCCTATATCTGGATCTGGAATACCTATAGCTGGAAACTTTTTGTTAAGTAATGCACCTGCAGGTATATATACTATAGTAGCGGAAAGTAGCAATGGGTGTACTAATGAAACACAAACAACTATTGGTACAAGTGCTGAAGTTTTAAACTTGGTAGCATCAGCAAATAACGGATTGTGTAATGAAAATGGCTCCATTGATTTGACATTTAATGTAGGCAATACTTCTATTACATGGACAGGCGCGTCTTCTGGGTCAGCCTTTGCGATGAATGGATTATTTAATATCGAAAACCTTATCGCAGGTACGTATGAAGTAGTCATCACAAATGATAATGGTTGTATAGAGTCTGCAAGTGTTATGGTAGAGCGTATGGCTTCAACTATTGCTATCAGCCAAAATGTCACTAATGCTGATTGTTGTGATTTAGGGACGGCGGCGATTTCTGTGAGTGGAGGGTCTGGAGCTTTGACCTATGATTGGGTTCCAAATATATCTACTACAAATGCATTGACTGACGTAGAAGCGGGATTGTATGCAGTGACTGTAACTGATCAAAACGGATGTACAGCAAGTACTACTTTTAGCGTATTAAATGATTGTATGTGTCCTGACTTATTTGAATTAGACACTGTATTTTTTGATGGATCTATACCAGAGCAAGTCTGTGTACCAATTCCATTTTTAGACAATAGTCTGTATCGTATTATTTTAAATGATACAGATTATACTTTGCCAGTAAGGGCTTGTGATGTCGACACCTTGGTTCAGTATTCTTATGTGGTATTATTCGGACTAGGTCAGGATGGACCATATAGAATAGATGAGTGGCAGGCGAATGGCCAAATGTTTTCTGGAGAAGTTCAAACTATGCAAGAACTGACAGATTCCTTAAATGTATGGGATCCAACAGGTAACTGGATACATGAGCCAGCTCAATTTAGTATAGTAGGTGGAGATTCTTCTGGAGCATATGGCAATATCAAAGCGACCCACCTGAGCTCTGGTGTGCAGTCCACCATGAATATGAATTATACAGGGATTGCTGCCGGATTTGTTGTTGAAGTAATGAATGATCGACCAGTGCAAGAACTGATAATCATGGATACTGCGCTATGCTGTTCTGATACAATTATAGTAGTCTTTGGGGAAGGGTGTGATCTTGCGCTCACTGAAACGCATACAGATGCACAGTGCAACGATTTAGGAACGGTTACAATAGATATTGCAAATGGAACTGCTCCTTATGATATTCTTACTTCTGGTGGAGTTGCCAATTCATCTTTAAGTACTACAGATCAGATTACTATTGCAGATCTACCGGCTGGGTCTTATAATTTTTTGATTACTGATGCAAATGCATGCGTTCAATCTATAGCTATAGTAATTGAAAATAATTCTAGTAACATAGCGGTTTCTGCTATAGCGCAAAATGATTTTTGTGGCACAAATGGTTCAGTGGCTATTTCTGTAAGTGGAGGTACTGCAGCTTATACGATTGACATTGCCGGACCAGTTTCCAGTAGTCAATCAGGTAATGGACTTCTTAACCTGAACAATCTTACATCAGGAAGCTATACCGTATCAGTTATAGATGCAAATGGTTGCTCAAGCAATTCAAGTTTTGTAATCAATAATGGATCAAATGGAACTAATTCAATTCTAGCAATATCAGCTACACCTGTCAATGGCAGTTGTGGGCAAACACCTGGAATACTCATGAACATATCAGGTGGCGCACCAATTTATACGATAAATTGGACAGGTCCCGAAAATGGTACGACCACTACGAATAATGGTACAGTGAATGTGACCGATCTAAGCCCTGGAGCCTACAGCATTACTGTTGTAGATTCCAATGGGTGTAGCGCTAGTACCTCCGTTAGTATTACAGATGATAATGGAAATCTGACAGGAGATGTTTTTGTTACCAATGCGTTTTGTAATGTGTTTGGATCTATCTGGATAAATGTAAATACAGGAACACCACCTTATTTAATTGAGTGGACAGGAGATCAATCAGGTAGTTACCAAAGCAGCAATCAAATAAACGATATCTCTAATCTACCAGTGGGAACATATACAGCTACACTTACAGACGCAAATGGCTGTTCTATTTCAGAGACTCTTTCCGTAGAGGAAAATGGTATACCTACTTCATTTGCAGGTACAGTAGGTAATCCTACTAATACTAATGATGGTACAATATTGATTCAAATACTGACAAACAATCCAAACCACACCGTGGCTTGGAATGGACCAACTAGTGGAACTGTAACTATTGGAGGTCAGTTCTTTAATATTACTGGTCTTGTAGAAGGGGCATACACTATCAATGTTGTGGATAAAGATGGCTGTTCTTCTACTCAAGATTTTGTTTTAACAAATACTGGTGGAGGAACTGGCACTGGCACAGGAGGAAATGTTTATGCTGTAAATGTAAATCCTACGGATGTAACTTGTGGACAACCTGGAAATTTATTTTTGAATATCGCCAATGGTGTTTCACCATACACTATCGAGTGGTCAGGTGCATCATCTGGATCGGAGATTTCAAACGGAAATCAATTCAGTATTCTAAATTTAGGAATGGGAGACTATTCTGTAACTATTACAGACGGTATAGGAAATGTTGCCAATAGTTCTGCAAACATCTCAGGAAGTATTGCATTCGATATACTTACTTCTGCTAATAATGGATCTTGTGGAAATGATGATGGTAGTATTAGTATTTCAGTATTAAGTGGAACGCCTAATTATACTATCTTTTGGAGTGGACCAGTATCAGATAATGCAATATTTAGCAACGACGCCATCACCATAGATGACTTACCGAGTGGTTCTTATGACATTACCGTTTCTGACGCTAATTCTTGCCCACAGATTTTTACCACGACTATTTCAAATACAAGTGGTACTCCTGAAGCAGCATTTTCAGCAAGTACAGATGTCTTGTCTGGAACCTTCGCTAACCATGGATCATCTGGTTTGTATACTTGGGACTTTGGAGACGGCGAAACGTCTAACTCGATCAACCCTGTACATGATTTCTGTGAACCAGGCACATATTCTGTTTGCTTAACGGTAACGAATACTTGTGGTAGTAATCAGATTTGTCAAGATGTGACCGTAAGCATTCCGACTGATATAGTTGTTCTAGACATTCAAAGTAGAAACGGAGGTGTTGGAAATGTGATTAGTGTGCCAGTGACTATTAGTAATTGCACTTCTATAGTTTCGTTAGCAGGTACCTTATCCGTAGAAGATGAGTCAGTGTGTACTATCCAAGGACTTAGCCCTGGGTTAATAAATCCTACATATCAAAATGGTAATGCTACGTTCAACTACGTGAATAATAACGGAACAGGAGTAGCACTCAATAATGAAGACATATTGTTTTATATAGATGTGGAGATAGTAGGAAGTGAAGGAGAGTCAAGTAATATTTCTATCGTTGATACACCCCTTCAAGTAGAAGTAGGTTCTATGGTCAACGGTTTGCCTACAGCTTTACCTTCTATTGAACTGAAGGGTGTTGTTACCGTTTCTTCTGCAGCGAGAGTTTATGGAACAGTGAGTACATATTGGGGAGAAGGTATTGAAGGAACTCAGATAACTATTACTAATGATAATGTCCAGAACGAGCAGACAACTGATATTAATGGATTCTATGAAGAGCCTGATCTACCATTAGGAGAGATGTTCTCCGTGATACCAGAGAGAGATTTTAACGATCAAAATGGCTTGTCATCATACGCACTTTTTGTTGGGCAAAGATTTATCTTAGGTTTAAATCCTATAGAGATTGTTTCTCCATATCAAATTATTGCTGGAGATGCGAATTGTAGTAATTCGTTTACAACGATTGATTTATTTATACTACAGCAGTTGATTATTGGTACGACAGAAGGCTTGGCCTTTTGTCCTTCATGGACTTTCGTACAAGAGCGAAATGAGATGCCGGTAGAGTTTGATGCGTACAATGTTTTCCCTTATGCCAATTCTGATGAAGTTATGATCTTGAGTAACGAAGAGTCTAATTTTGTGGGAGTCAAAGTAGGAGATATATTAGGACATGCCAATCCTCAAAACTTTGCTGATGAGGACTTGACAAAAACGTCAGGAACATTAGAAGTGATTGTAAATGAGGTTGATGTTCAACAAGGAGAGGAATTTGAATTGAGTTTCTCAAGCAATAATTTTGATGACATAGTGAGTTTTCAAATGGGACTTAATTTTGATCAAAATGCAATGGCATTCTCTGAGAGCATTTCCTCTCAACATTCTGATTTAGCAGCTACAGCAATAGGAGAAAGTGATGCAGAGAATGGTGCATTACGTGTATCATGGTTTAGTTTGAATGGTCAAGGATTGTCAGTAGATAGCAGAGAAAAAATGTTTACGCTAAGATTTGTAGCTTTAACAGATATAGACAATATCATCGATCACGTGGCTTTTACGGATAAGCCAATTTTGAGTGAAGCGCATAACGGATTGTTGGAGAGATTGGATATTACATTGGAGGCAGATCAGGCTTTAACCACTAGTTCTGATGATGCTTTCTTAAGCAATTTTGAACTGAGACAAAACGCTCCTAATCCATTCAATGATCAAACACAAATTAGTTTTGTATTGCCAAGAGCGATGCAGGCAGACGTGAAGATCACTAATATTCTTGGGGAAACTGTAAAAGTGATTTCTAAGAATTTCAATGAAGGAGAGAATACCATAACACTTACACATAAAGAATTAGGTTCTGGGGTGTTTCATTATACCCTTATCGCAGATGATATAAGTATATCAAAGAGTATGATTTCGCTTAAATAAGATTGTTATAGTAAATGATTCAGAGCATGTTTTCTTTCTTGGTTTTTATGCTCTGATCATTTTACTATAGATATGAAAGAGGAAATTGTTCAACTAATTTAGGGTGCCTCTATTAACTGTTTCTAGAGTTGAATGTAGATGTACTTTTGATTCGATTAAGATTTTTTTTACTTTTCTGATCAACCAATAGTATAGTTAATAGAGATATCCACTAGTAAGCACTAGTA
>JALZVN010000224.1 GCA_023299965.1 Saprospiraceae bacterium
CACCATTACAATCATCTGCTTCTATTCTTATTGTTTCTTGGAAAATAGAATCACATTCTCCACCTATAACATCAATGATAAAATAAGTTGTATCACATATCATTGAGTCGCATACTACCACACAGAATTCATCTGGTCCGGTATAATTCAAATCAGGAGTATAATCAACACATTGATCAAGATCATTTGTCACAACAGTACCATTACTTGCATCACCACACAGTAATAACGTATCAAATACTCCATTCAATTCACCGAGAGGCACACAAACATCTTCAAGAATTGTATTGATTAATACAGACATAAATACTGTATCTGGTGTAGGCATTGGATCATCACAATTCACGTCAATGTAAATGGTGAATGTTCCACAAACATTTAGGTCACTACATGTAATTAAACAAACTGAATCTCTTCCACAGAAACCTGTATCCGGCATATATTCAAAGCAATCACTATCTCCATCAGAGAGTAGCGTACCATTTTGAGGTGTACCACAAACTATCAAGGTATCAAAACCTGTACTAAAGAATTTTTGCCATGGCGCACATTGTATACCTGTACCTATGTTCTGAGGTATATTAAATGTAATTGTATCTACTAAGGTATGTGGCTGATCAGAGATCGCAACATCAACAAAAGTGGTATCACATACACCTGACTCATCGCAAACGACTACACAGAATGAATCTAAACCTACAAATGATGGACTTGGTATGTATGTTAAACATTCATTTCCTGTATCAAATATCACTGTACCATTCACAGGTTCATCACAGAAGTCTAAGCTTATCGGTGTAGAAGGCAACTCTGTAGTGTTTACACATAAGAATAACGGGTTATCTACCTCAGTAAAGTAACTTGTGTAATCTGGTGTAATTGCTGGTGCAGGTATTACTTCTACAATAACAATATCCGTACAACAATTGACTGTATCCGTAATTATGTATTGGTACGATCCCGGCGTAGCTGGAACATCATATAATTGTCCTTGAGCAACCCCGGTAAAGTTAGGATTAATACGAGCCTCAACATTTGTAGCAATATGTGTCATTTCGATATCTCCATATTCCGTTTCATCAGCCCCCCCACTTATAGTGAAAGTACTAGAATCATTAGTCCATGCTCCAGCTGGATCCCACACATTCATACTATCTGCTAACTGATTCATATCCTGGAAAGTACCCGAAAATAACTCTCCATTAGCACAACTCCATCTATCCAACTCGTAAGGTCCACTATTTCCTTGCCCTACCAGTAACGCATATGTATAGAATATTACTGAGTCTACATCGCATCCATCAATTGGCTGAACATTGCCAACACCGCTTAAGAGCACTTCATAAGTATTCTGTGACTCTTGGAACGTAAATGGTAAGCATAGATCTGTCGGATTGTTTTCTAAAACAACTATGGTATCCGCCACAACTATATCATTGCAGTTACATGCAAGTCCTATTGTGTATGTTTCTACTTGAGAGCAACTGGTATTAGTATCTGTGATAGTTACAGTATAACTACCCGCTGCCAAGTTCATTACTGAAAATCCAGATAATGTCGCATCATCCCAAGCTGTATCAAAAGAGCCTGATCCTCCTGTAACCATCAGATCAATAGTACCACCAGTGCAACAATTCATATCTACTACAGTCTCACTTATAACTATTGGATTCGATACTGAAACTAAAACATCATCCGTAACTGAACATCCAACGTAATTAGCTGTCACTTGGTAAGTAACAGTCGCATTTGGTGTAGCCACTGGATTTGCACAATCTGTACAAGATAGTCCCGTAGCAGGTGTCCAAGTGTAAGTAACTCCTGTAGCACTGATAGTTGCGTTTAATTGAGTCGATTCGCCTTGGCAAATCTCAACATCTGCACCAGCGTCAACCAATTCACAGTCCATCACAGAAATAACTGATCCATCAGAATCATCCTCATCAATATTAGTACTATCAGAGTCAGAATTTGAATCTATATCATCTGCGTTTCTATTTATGCCTAGTAAATCTTCAAAAGCTACAACTTCAGCAACATTTTCAATTTGACTACCCATAATTGATGAATCAATCGTTGTCAAAATTTCTAATACTACAGAAGTACCTGCTGCAAGGGTTCCAGTATATGTGTTAAATACATCTCCTGCACCAGTCCATCCATTTGTATCATTAACACTCAAAATTAAACCTTGTGGTAAGTAATCAACAATTTCAATATTGGTCAAATCGACTGATCCTTGATTAAATATTTCTATTTCGAATAAGACGTCGTCTCCAATCTGCGCAGATGCTGGCTGGCTTGGTGACAATCTTTTCTCTAAGGCGATATCTACGACTTCTACAGAAATTGGTGCAACATCATGATCATCTTCATCAAGCGTTCCACTATCGTTTATTTGATCATCCACTAAAGGATCGTTACCTGGCATATTATCCACCTGAGAATCGATATCCATTGCCGAGATGTCATTTCCAGCTCCATCTTCAAATCCACTTATTTCTGCGATATTTGTAATCGTCCCTGCTGGTGTACCTGTCGAAACAGTTACAACAAGATCAACAGTTGTAGAAGAACCCGCAGCAATAGGACCGACAATAACATTTTCTAAATCACCTCCAACAGCAGACCAGTTATTCACATCGTTTGCACTAAGTGCTAATCCTGCTGGCAAATAATCTATTAGTGTCACATTAAATATTGGTGCATTCCCTTGATTGAAAATTTCAAATGTAAAGGCAATGTCATCTCCAATAGTGAAAGGATTAACATTATTTACAGACTTTCTCAATGCAATATCTACAATTGGCGCAACCCCGATCATAACTATAGCTCTATCATTATCATCTTCATCTAAAGCGCCATTATCATTAATTTCATCATCAATGAAGTTATCGTTCGTAGGATCTGCATCCGGGGTTGAATCAATATCCGTAATAGTTGCTCCTTGAGCATCTTGAGCAGACGAGATCTCAGCCATATTTTCATACGACCCTGGAGGTGTTGAAACTGCTGTCAAAATAACATCAACAGAAGTTTGCATTCCTGCCGCCAATGAAGCAATTGTAGTAGCGGCATTTGCACCACTCATCGTCCAGGCTGTGCCATTTGCCGCACTTAATACAAAGCCTGCAGGAATAAAATCGACTATTTCAATGTTCGCTGCATCTAAACTTCCTTGATTAAATACAGAGATTGTAAATGTAACGTCTTCTCCAATTAGAATCGGATCAGTGCTGTTAGTA
>JALZVN010000225.1 GCA_023299965.1 Saprospiraceae bacterium
GTTGCTTTCTTTGCTGTTGCTTTTTTAGCAGTAATCTTCTTCGCAGTAGTCTTACGCTTTGCAGTTGCTTTTTTAGCTGTTGCCTTTTTCTTAGCAGTAGCTTTTTTAGCAGTTGCTTTTTTCTTAGCAGTTGCTTTTTTCTTAGCTGGTGCCTTCTTGGCAGATGATTTAGCCATTTTAAAAAAATTTAGTTATAAAAAACTTTGTGTTATAAAAATGAATGATTTATCGACACTCAAAAATTCATACAATAAAGTGCCGATGAATCACTTTCTTTTAGGACGTTTTTACAATTGATTTCTTTTGATTGAATTCGCTTCACTTTTGAAGTTTATTGTAATTGAAAGAAAAAAATGAACGTCATTTGTAAAAGTTCTTTCAAAATATATCGCAAATATAGGCAATTTGTATTTAACTCAATTTATTGCTCATATACATAAACAAAACGTCTAATAAGAGTAAATAACGGGCATTCATATTATTATGTTTTACTTTTGTTAATAAAACTTATTTTACATAAAAAAGAGTTGTAGTTATTACAAACTACAACTCTTTTAATCTTTATATTTTTATAGACAAAACTAAAGCAAATAATCTATCTGTGTATTTGAATATATCCTGAGAATACATTCCCTACTCCATCTTCAAATACATAGAAATATGTACCATCAGGTAAAGGTAGCCCTTCCCATACACCATCCCAATCATTCTGATAGTCTTGAGCAAATAATACTTGATTACCCCATCTATTAAATATGGTCAAAGTGTGATCAGGATAGCTTGACAAATTCTGAATTACATACGTGTCATTTATTCCATCTCCGTTTGGAGAAAATCCAGTAAAGAATATAACATCTTCACAGAATACAAATACTTGTACCGTTGCCGTATCACATCCAAATGCATTACATATTACATAAGTAAATTCATCTGGTGTATTTGAATCACAATATCCATCATTTGGATCATAAGACAATGTGTTATTTGGATTCACAACTGCAATACCATTTGCAGGATTATCCAATATGTACAAGGTATCTATTCCTCCAGGGACATTATCGTTTATCATTACATTAATCGTAGTCCCAGTGTTGAACATTGTAGTATCAATATCCGTGGTAGCAACAGGAGGAATACCATTATCAAATACTTCTACAAGCAATATTGTTGTATCACAAACCCCTAGGTCATCACAAACAACAATACAAGCAGTATCTTCTCCAACTTCAACTCCAGTATATCTCACGCAGAAATCAGCTGTATCAATTTCGAACACTACCATTTCTCCAGATGAAGCAGCACAGAAGTTATCTATAGTAAACGGATTCCCTGTCAATTCTCCTAAATCTATACATACTGAATCTTGACTCATGACTGGTATAGCATTCCTAATCGTATCAGGTGTAACAGAAATACAAGATATATTAACTGCTATGCTATCTGCACAATCTGTAATCAGATTTGTAAATAAAACCTGATGCATTCCAACTTCTAAGCTAAGAGCAGTACCACCCATCATACAAGAGTCTAAACTACCTATATAAGGCAAGCCATTAACTTGGATATCATAATTGCTTATATCTGCAAAAGGTACTTCTAAGCATAACTCTTGAGCAGAAGAGCAATCGTTTGCTACAAGCATCAATGAATCCAATGTGAATATTTCAGGACAGAATGGAACAACATCTATCAAGAACACAAACTGTTGACAACTATCAATTGT
Source organism: Saprospiraceae bacterium (assembly GCA_023299965.1). GTDB lineage: Bacteria > Bacteroidota > Bacteroidia > Chitinophagales > Saprospiraceae > JALZVN01. Next base: position 1,724 of record JALZVN010000225.1, read on the forward strand.
ACATACTTCAATACAAGCCTCTTCATTATCTCCAATTACTAGCCCAACAATGGATACGCAACCTGTATTTAGGTCTACATTTACCTCCGCCTCTGTACCAGCTTGCTGAGGGCAATCATTGAATAAACCTATGACTGGATCAGTGATACCCAAATCAATTGGACAAACCTCAATTGTATCGCCTAATTGTACTATAAATGGTATCGTGTCTATCAATATTTCCTGACAAGTAACTGTAACATCAAATTCATAAATTGGACACAATGAATCATGAGTCAATCTGACTGTATGCATTCCTACAGGTAATAGAAGCCCAGCTCTTGTAGCTGATAAATTTTCATTAAATTGCAATTGAGCAGTACCTTGTGTCGAAGGTTGCGAAATGAAGATATCTCCGTAGTCTGTGGTAGGGTTACCACCTCTGATTCTGAAGTTCATTGCATCCAATGTCCAAGTACTAGTTGGATCAAAACTATTCATCAAAGCAACTAAATCTGCCACATCAATGAAGTTTCCACTAAATGCCTGACCATCCACAATCCATTGATCCAAGATATATGGCCCATTTTGACCTTCACCTGGAATCGTGAAATAGTTGTATGAGAACGTAGTATCGAAATCACATCCCACAAAATTACCCATAAACTGATCTCCATCCAGTGTAACGATGTACTCTTGTAATTCGACTATATCAAAAGGTGTACATAAAACAGCGCCACCATTACAATCATCTGCTTCTATTCTTATTGTTTCTTGGAAAATAGAATCACATTCTCCACCTATAACATCAATGATAAAATAAGTTGTATCACATA
>JALZVN010000226.1 GCA_023299965.1 Saprospiraceae bacterium
AAAAAATATTATTACTTTTAAACGTTATAAACTTTTCGTAAGCCCAGATACAATTTTATTACATTTAGCACCTATTCAATTATTCCCCTATGGAAAAATCAATAGCAAAAAGCCCTGAATTACTCGCTCAAGAAGAACGATTAAAGGAATTGTTAAAACAACTGAAAAAAGCGCGTACTTCTTTGAAAAGCCTTAAAACAAGGCTAAATAACATGAAGTTGAAAATTTCTGATACGCAACGTGAAGTAACCAACAAGCATCTTAGATTTCAAGAAAGATTGAGCACTTTGTATAAGGAAATCACGGAGCTCGTTGAACACTGCAAAACTTTTAAAAATCTCACAGAAGAAGATGAAGAAGCATTAGACGGCATCGCTGGAGGACTAAATCAAATTGATGACGAACTAGATTTACAAGGACAAGAATTTGAAGACTATATCAACTCAGATGCTTTTGAAAGTGATCACAAAGAAAGAACGAAAGGTATCTTCAATCAATTTAAAGTAGAACCAACAGAACAAGAAAAAAGAAATATAAGAAAAGTATTTATTAGACTATCCAATCAATTTCACCCTGACAAAGCCAGAACAGAAAAAGACAGACAATCCTATCATACCCTGATGCAAGAAATAAATGAAGCATATCAAGCAAATGATATTGATAAATTACTAGAACTAGAACAAGTCTATATTAATGAAGAAACAAATATTCCTAGTAACAGCGCAGTTACAATTGACTTACTTGATCAAAATATAAAAAAGATAGAACGCGATCTAGCTTTTATACAATCCCAATCTGCAAGAACAAGTCAAGAAATAAAGACATTACGAAAGTCTGACATGGGTCAGATGTTAACGGAAATTAAGAGAATGAACAATGATGGGCTTGAGCTGGACGAAATTTTTGATCAGCAAGATCAAAGCCTAGATGAATTAGAAAAAATGCATGTCGCATTGAAAAAATGCAAAGCAAACGGCAATCTAGATAAGTTATACGAAGAGCTTGACAGGTTCAATGAAGAAAACAGGGGAGCAATCGAAGAATTCCTAGATATGATGATAGGAGCTGAAGAATGGGATGATGATGATGATGACAGTTGGCTCAATGACGATTGGGATGATGACGATGAAGTACTCCCAGAAGTAAAACCTGTCCCGTTGAGTAAGCAAAAATTTCCCGTTGGCACCTCAGTAAAAATAAAAACTGACTATTATCTTGACGAAGAAATACCTTGGAATTTCTTAGGAGAACAAGGCAGAATAAAAGAAGTACTTCAAATAGATTCCGTAATAAAATACTTTGTTGAACTCGACAGTAAAGCTTTAAAAAATATCCCTTCTGAAATCGTAGATGTACTTATTGAACTCGAAATAGAATTTAGCGTTATAGAACTCAGTACTTCCTCACTCAAAAAATCCAAAGCCAGAGATAAGCAAGTACAAACACTTAGCACATATCGAAACATAATGCATAAAAGAATCTGGAGCCATTTGGGCGAAGAAAAAGAAAAAGCGATGCAAGACATTTTACTTGCTCATTCTACCAAATCAGATGCAGAGAATTGGGATGATACTTTGACAAAAGCCATAGAGTTTCCTACCACTTTTGTCACTTGCTCTTCTTTTCCTTTACCTCCGAATACAGAAGTAAGCGTATTAAAAATGGCAAAATATAAAGAAGATATTGGACACCAGGTCAACATAAAATATAAAGGTAATGCATATGTGTTCCCTCTAAAACATTTAAGATCGAGACAAAAAGGAGAGAAAGAATTACTCAATTTATATACTGAGTGGAGGAAGTGGCGTGACAATAAATTCTTAGATCTTTTCGACTAATCTTATTTATCTATTTCCTTTCATCACCTTCAATTCCAAAACTATTACAATCAAAATCACTAATATCTCCAAGATGAAGTAGGGCACTCCAATATGCGTAAGCGCTGCAAAATGATAAAACACCAACCCGATCGAAATAAAGCAGTACGGCAGATTGGCAATGATTATTATTTTGAGATTAGGAATCCAATCTTCGGGTAAGTTAAAATGAGTGTAGATTGAGAATACAAAAAAGAAACACGGGAAGGCTGCTAGAAAGTAGGCTCCATTTGTGGGGAGCCCAAAAAAAGGAACTTGGTGCGCTATGATTATGCACTTGAATGTTCCTGAGACTAAAGCACCTTTTCGATAAACAAATTTATTTTATCGGCATAAAACAAGGGTACATTCAATAAATCATCTGTCAACTTAAGATTCATATTCGAGACACGGATTCTTAACTTAGGTTTATATTTTTCTTTATAGACAGCCAAACTCTTCGCCTTAGTTTCTCTACCAGATTTCACTTCGATAGGAATAGGTACACCTGCGTTTGAAATCACAAAATCTATTTCTGCTTTACCATTTGAACTCCAGTAGTACAATGAATTACTTAAAGCACCTTGGAGTGATTGAGCCACATAGTTTTCAGCGAGTGCGCCCTTGAATTCATTGAAAAACATATCGCCATCTATAAACAATTTAGGATCTAGTTCTGCAAGCCTCATCAACAATCCGGTTTCAAAAGTGTATAATTTATATGCTGAAATATCTTCGAAAGCTTTTAGAGGTATTTCTGGTTTTGTAATTCTAGAAATTTTATTCACTAAATTTG
>JALZVN010000227.1 GCA_023299965.1 Saprospiraceae bacterium
AAATAAGTCGTGCCCTCTACTTTGCAATAAATGGGTTTGTCATTGGCAATAAAATCTCCTGCAACGGCAAGAAAAAATAATAGCCCAATCGCATAGACGCTCCATTTTACAGAACTCGAAAGCAGTGCTGCTCTCCATGAAAGCTTACTTTGTATATGTGATGCACTACTATTCAAGGCCATGACTTTTGCTCAGTGAGATACGAGGATCAACTCTAGTATACAATATATCTGCGAAGAACGTACCTAGTAAGGTAAGTAAAGTCGCTAGCATCATGATAGTGAAAACCAAATTCCAATCTTGTTGCAAGATTCCGTTAAAAGCAAGACGTCCCATACCAGGGATGCTAAAAATAATCTCTACCACTACCGAACCTGCTATAGTCGCCGGTAAGATATTGGAAAATAGCGTAATGAGTGGCAAGAGTGAGTTTCTAAAGGCATGCCTCCATATAATTTGTTTTGACGCTAGTCCTTTTGCCCTAGCGGTTTTGATAAAATCTTGTTCCAAGGTTTGACTCATGGCGCCACGCACTTGACGGATGATAAAAGCCAATGCCAAATAGGTGACGCAAAAAATAGGTAAAACCAAGTGATACGCGATATCAAAAAATCGCGCAATAAAAGAACCTTGCGTATTACGACCTAAACCTCCAGAAGGAAACCAGTGGAGCCATTCACTAGAAGCGAAAAAAGTAATTGCTAGTGTAGCCACCCAGAAACTCGGCAGGGCATATAACATCATTGTGATCCAAGAAACATTTTTGTCAAACCGTGAACCCGATCTGTACGCAGAATGTACACCTAGTGGAATGCTGATCAAGTAGGCTAAAAATATAGAAACGATGTTTATCAAGAGTGTCCAGCAGAGCGCTTCCCAAATTCTGGTTTTGACTGGACGCCGATCAAAATCAGAAATGCCAAAATCGCCTCTGATAAAGTTTTTCAACCAATAGTGGTATTGATTTTTGAGACCATGCCACATCACTTTCGGGACGAGCAAGCCAAAGTGAAAACCTTCATTTTTTCCTTGGGCAAGATCACTAATATTCTCCAAGACACTTGTTTGCAATTTGTCTAAGTCTTCATCTACTCCAAATTGGATAATGCCTAGCATTTTTCCAAACTGTTGGATCTGCTCTATGTCATGACTGTGGGTTACTCTGGCTATTTCGTTTTTTAAACTAATGAATTGATCAGTAGATTTTTGAGAAAGCAAAAGTTCGAATAAATCAAGACCATCTATATACCCTTTAGCAGCTTTTGCATTATTGGTTTTATAGACAAGTTGTTTGTACCATTTGCGGGAACTACGACTAACTAAATCATAGACATCTCTGGGTACAGACTTTGGGGTAATACTGAGATAGAAAGGAGGTAAATCTAGATGATGGTCAGAAGCGATTTTTTGGCGACGGTCTGTAAAGTTGGTATAACTTTCGAACTGTTCTGAGACTATCTCGCTCTCCATATACTTATCCACTGGATCGCCGGGCGCTAGTCGACTCAGACCAAATAAGACCAACGAAACCACTATAAAGGTTATCAAAAAATAACCTAAACGCAGAAGAATATATCTGAACATCAGATGTGGATTATATTTACTTCAAGGTAAGAAATTCTTCGTACAATCCGGGACGATTGGCAGATACCAATACATTGCCATATTTTTTATTAATCAGATGAAGAGATTGTCTTTGGTATAAAAAGATCACTGGTTGCTCATCGGCAATCATCGCATGCAGCTGATGACTAAGCGCTATCCGCTTGGATGGGTCATCACATTCTGTTCTCAGTTGGTCTATTATGGCATCGGATTCTTCATTACCAAATCTACAATAATTGATACCATTAGGAGGAAAGGATGAGGTATGCCATCTTCCTTTGGGGTCATAAAGGCCAATGCCTGAACTAGCCCCTTGTAGTACTATATCAAAATTTCCTGACCTCAGTTCTGCGCCATATACTTTCGAGTCTTTTGGAGTAACCCGGATCTCAATCCCAGCTTTCTTTGCAGCGTTTTTAAACACATCTCCGATCAGTGCCCCGGTCGTACTTCTGGTAGATATGACATACTCCAGCGATAAATTTATTTTTTTACCACCAATCACTTTATCCATAATTCCATCTTTATCACTGTCAAGCCAGCCGCTCTGTTCCAGTAGTGCTTTGGATTTTTCAGGTTGGTAGCTTGGTGATTTTACAGCATCATTATAATCTTTGGAGCCAGGTCTGAATGGACCAGTAAGTAGTTCACCATATCCGTGCTGAACATTTTCTATTATCTCTTTCTCATTGCATGCATAAGCCAATGCTTGTCTAACGTTCTTGTCGCTGAGCAATCCACTTTTGGTATTTAAAATGAGCATAGTAGATACCAGTCCGGACTCCGCAAAAGGAGCAATATTTTCCTTAGTTTTATATTCTTCAAATAGCTCCGCAGGGACATCACTCATAGCATCCAGTTCACCATTGGCAAGCTGTGTAAGGGCAGTCGTATTATCAGGGATGATTTGGAAGCGTATTTCAGCAGCCCCTTGAGTAAATATATTTCCTTTCAAATCCTTTGCCCACCAGGTATCATTTTTTTGGATTCTTATCCTTTGTCCAGTTATCCATTCTTTAAAAATATAAGGTCCTGAGCTTACAAGTTTGGAGGGGTTTCTTACATATTCGGGATCCATAAACCGCTTAGCGACTTCTATTACTTTATCATTCTTTTCTGCTAAGCTGGATATTTTTTCGGAGTCCTTAAAGTCTATATAGGGAACTTTACGTAATACTTTTTCAGGGTCAAATATATGTTCAGGATAAATAAACATTTCCCCAATAGAAGCCTCCAGTGTGATGTGGCATTGATCTGCTGTAAAGCGGATTTGATTTTTTTTCTCTTCATCAAGCTCAATATTATCTATCAAGTCAGCTATACTTTTATAGCGTGTACGTACTCCAGGGTGAAGCAAAGTTTTATAGCTAAACACGATATCATTTACCGTCAGTGGAGTACCGTCTGACCAGCTAGCATTAGGATGAATGTCAAAAGTGTATTGCTGCTTTCCACCCTCTAGTGTTTTTACTGTAGCTTTCTCCATCGCAAGGTATGGGACATAGTCTAGCAGCACAGGATCTGGCTGCAAAAGCCTGGTGTAGAGGTGACGAAATATCTTCCTAGCGCCTCCTGATCTTGCCAAGATTGGGGATAAGCCATCTGGCTCAGATAGCAATCTGATTTGTAGTTGACTAGGATGTATAGTGGTCGTACCAGTAGCATTTGTACTTGGCTCTGTGCGGCAGGACATCAAGATCATAATCATTGCCCCAAAAACTAAATACTTCTTCATTGCACTAATTTAATAAAAACTAGCAGAGTCTTAAGCAAAAAGGACATTATTGTGTTATAACGCATGTATGGCGAAGATATTAATTGCAGGAGGTACCGGTCTTATTGGCAAAGCTTTGACTAGCTTATTATTGGAGCATGGACATCAAGTACTGCACTTGAGTAGGACAGCGCGACCAGAGGCGCGAGTACCCACTTATAAGTGGGATATCGAGAAGAAATTTATTGATTCTCAGGCACTTTTGGATATAGATTATGTGATCAATTTGGCAGGTGCGGGTATTGCAGACAAGCGCTGGAGCGCTGCCCAAAAAAAACGGATTATCGATAGCCGTGTACAAGGTAATTTGTTGTTTAAGCAATACATCCAAGAGGGTAAACTATCGCCGCGCAAATTCATTTCTGGAGCGGCTATAGGTATATATGGAGATCGAGGATCCGAAGTCCTGACAGAGGAGAGCGAGGTGCGCAACGATGGCTTCTTGGCGGAGTCTTGCCTTCGCTGGGAAGAGTCGATTCGTACTTTAGAAGCGACTAAAGTACCTGTTGCCTATGTGCGTATCGGAATTGTCTTATCGACAGAGGGCGGCGCACTAGAAAAAATGCTTCTGCCGGCCAAGTTGGGTTTAGGGTCCTACTTTGGGGATGGTACTCAGATGTATTCTTGGATTCACATCAAAGATATTGCACGCGTTTTTCATTGGTTGATCGAGCAAGAATCAGCCATCGGTGTATACAATGGGACTGCTCCACATCCTGTGAGCAATAAGGTATTGACACAAGTATTGATGAAAGTAAAGAGTGGACCAGGCATCACCGCACCCGTTCCGACTTTTGCGCTCCAGATGCTTCTCGGGGAGATGAAGCAAGTCGTTCTGTGGGGCGCACACGTCCTCCCTGCGCGATTATCCAAGTCCAACTTTCAGTTCCAGTTCGTAGACATTGATACAGCACTCACAGATTTAGTAGGCTAGTAATATATTTTTGAAGCGGGGCCTACCCGAGACTATACTCAAATAGCCTGAATGGCTATTTGAGTATAGTCTCGGGTCGTTACGTTTCAGGGCTCGCTCTTCGCTCGGCCCTGCGGCAAAGAAAAGATTGCCTTGGTCTATCACGCGAAAAGCGTGATCCCCTTGCACATCACTAGTCCAAAAAAGAAGAGATAAAATTTATATGAAATCAAAACTATGACTGCCCCTTAAAAGGATTGGCTTTCAATAGTACTATTCAAAAATAGGGTAGTCAAAAAAACAAGATAAAAAGTGATAAGAAGGATGATAACCTAATCAAAAACCTCAATATCCTTATTCTTTATAACCAAGTCTGTAAACTTCCCTTTGAATCGAGTAGCTTTTACGATATGATTATCTATCCAATGATAATTGCCGCCTCTAGGTTTGCCAAATAGAATACCATGATATTTGAATCCATGCTTCTCTAACCACGATTCAGTTACTACGCGGTGCTCCACTGTTCTTGATGTGAAGAAGGTAATGATGTGTCCCTCTTGATGCCATTGATTGAGCATTTTTAGAGCATCTACATAAGGTAAGCAAGTGCCCATACGCTCCGGTTCCTCATTGGGGATATCATCACAGATAGTTCCGTCAATATCAATCATGAAGTTCTTGACATTTTCATCTAAAATTGGACTAATCTTATCACCCTTCTCATCTAAAGTCTCATTCAGCTGATGCTTGTTGTTTAGATTTTCACTCATTATTTGGTAAATTTTGGCTGCTATATATACTTATTGTACTGTTTACAATTTTATACAAAAAAATGTTCGCAATTAAAGAGTTAAAGTGCGAAAAATGAATACCACATGTTAAAATTCTACATAATCAGATGGATTTATAGATTTGCCTTCATGCCATATCTCAAAATGGAGGTGAGGACCATCGGTTAGTTCGCCGCTATTGCCAATAATGGCTATCGCTTCACCAGCTTTTACTCTATCTCCAAGTTTTTTTAGTAAAGTGCTATTGTGCTTGTAGAACGTGACGATATTATTGTCATGTTGGATACCTATGGTGTTTCCCGAATCCATAGTCCAGTCTGCTTGTATAACGAAGCCGTCTATACTGGCTTTGATAGGCGTATTTTTGGGAGCCAAGATATCTATTCCGTAATGCTTAGTAGCTGGTTCATAGGCAGCACTGATTGGTCCGGTCAAAGGGGGTAGGAAGTAAATTCGCTCTAGAGAGATGCTCTGATTTTGACTAGAACTTTTGGCAAGAATAGCCTTGTCTTGGACTTGTTGAGAAAAAGCAATTTCCTGACGGATTTCCTCATCTTCTTTGATTTTCTCTATTGGAGTAGCAGTAACGTTTGCAGCGGTAACATGCTCTTTCTGAGCTTGTTCTACGGTTTGGACGCTATCCACAAGCATTTTCATGAAGTTGTTGGTATAGGTCTCATTCGCTTTGATACGCGTTTCCATATCTTGCAAAGTCATAGATAATTCCCGTATTTTTTTAGGCTGAGACAGATCTCCATACCCAGGAATAAGCCCTCTAAGTGGCGTGAAAATAATCAATGCACTAATGAGGAATATGAGCAGCATAACTCCTGCAAACACACTCAATATGAGTTGGAACAGAGAAAATTGGACAACCCCTTTTTCTTCAAAATTTGGGTTTTTCTGCAAGATGATTCGGTAAGATTGAGCCATCTTATCTTTAAGATTGAGTTTCTTGGACTTATCTGTTTGCATTTTGCTTAAATTCCCCTGTTTGGCGTAAAATATTTTGGCGTTATATGAGTTTTATGTTAGTGTTCCGTGCTCTTATAATGTAAGGCTCAAAATCATGTAACAATACACAGCTATAAAAGTATATTTAAATAGCTGAATTAGAACTTTTGAGCAGCATATTTGCGTATTTTTAACGATTTTTCTAACAAATTTGAATTTTGAAGAAGATTAACCTCTTATTAGCGATATTAGTATTCGCTTTCCTCCACTCTTGTAAGACGACCAAAAGTCGAACAGAAGAGCTATCCGGCATCAAGAAGTTGTACCACAACACTACTGCTCGCTATAATGGTTACTTTAACGCAGATGTAATACTAATGAATAGTGTGACTGCTTTAGAAGCATCTCATCAGGATAACTATAACAAAATCCTCCCAGTCTATAAGCACACAGAAGTAGAACCTATCCAGAATGTAAATAATGAACTCGATGTTGCTATTGAGAAAGTATCTATTGTAGCTACACTTCATCGTCAATCTGACTGGACAGACGATTGTTACTTACTATTAGGGAAAGCCCAGTATCTAAAGCAAGACTATGAGTCAGCGGAAGAAACATTGGAGTACACACTAAAAGAATTTTCTCCATCTGCTCTAGCGCAAAGAGCTCGGGAAGCGGATCGTAAAAAAGGATCTAAAGGAAGGAAGATAGAGGCTAAGAAGTCCCCTGCACAAAAAGCAAAAGATGAAGAAAGAGAGGAGGCTCAAGAAGAGGCGAAGTTGACCAAAAAAGAACAAGTAAAACAAAGAAAGAAAACCAATAAAGCCGTCAAGAAGAAGAAAATAAAAGAAAGAAAAGAAAAAGAAAAGGCGCGTAAGAGAAGGAAGAAAGGAAAGAAACCAAAGGCAAAATCTAAACCAGCAGAAACGGATAAAAAAGAAGATGTAAAGCCAAAGGAAGATCCTGTAAATAAAATTGTAAAAGAGCCTAAGGAAAAAGAAAAGAAGAAGCAACGCGAAAAAGAAGAGAATAAGCCAGAAAAAATATTTGAAACAGAGAAGTTAGCTTACGATGAAATTCAGCTTTGGTTGGCGAAGACCTATATCGAACGCGAAGACTACTCGTTAGCAGAGCGTTACTTAAGTTACTTAGGGGAAGGAACAAAAAAAGAGGTAAGTGGTCAGATCGATGCTGTCAAAGCACATTTATACCTATCTCAAAAAAGATATGACTCTGCCATTCCATTTTTAGAAGCAGCTATTGAAAATGACATAGATAAAGAAAATAGAGCTAGATATAGTTTTATCCGTGCTCAATTGGCAGAAAGAAATAATAACTGCGCCCTAGCGAATGACTTCTATGGTAAGGCTATTAAATATAGTAACAAGTATGAGCTAGAGTTTAGCTCTCGCTTAGCAATGTTAAAATGTTCTTATAGGGCTGGGTCAAAGACGATGGCTGCTACTACTGGAGCTTTAGAGCGTATGCTAAAGGATGAGAAAAACTCAGACTATATAGATCAGATTTACTACACCTTAGCAGAATTGAATTTAGAGGATGGAGATAAGGTAGCTGCAAGCGAAAATTATAGAAACTCTCTAAATACCTCTTCTAGAAACAAGGCGCAGCGTACAGAAACTTATCTAAAGCTTGCTGAGCTTTATTTTGAAGATGAAGTATATGTTGAAGCCAAGTTATACTATGATAGTACGCTTCAGATTATTGAAAAGGTAGATGACAGATACGATGTGGTGAAGGGGTATTCAGAAAGCCTAACAGACATCGCAAAAAATATCCAAATCATCACACTTCAGGATAGCCTTATTGCGCTTACAAATCTATCACCTGATGAAAGAAAAGATCTTGCTACAAAACTCAAAAAAGAAAAGGAGGAAATGGCTTCAAGGTCTAAGAAAGCTAGTATTAGTCCTTCTCGAGGTCCAAATAAAACTGGAGGAAGAGACATACGCCAAGGTTCTGCTTTAAATGGTATAGGCGGGCGCCCAGTGGTAAATACGAATGGTTTAGGGACCCAATTTCCTCTATACAATGAGAAGGTAAGAAAGAAAGGTTCTAAAGATTTTGTGAAAACATGGGGAGAGAGATCATTAGAAGACGACTGGAGACGATCTAATAAACAAAGCATAGATAATATATCTAGAGACGTTGTTGTCGAGGCACCTATTGACGAAAGACTCAATGACGATGAAGTAAATAAGATTTTGATTGCTATTCCAAGTGACGAAAATCAAATGAAAGCAGCACATAAGAAAATTGAAACAGCTTATTTTGATTTAGGACGATTGTATCGAGATAGACTTCAAAGAAATGATAAAAGTATAGAATCTCTAGAAGTCGAGTTGCTAGTAAAGTATCCAGAGACAGAGAATAAACTTGACGCATGGTACTATCTGTATCTAGCACATAAGAAGGAAGGGAATAAAGTACAGGCTAAAAAGTATATTGATTTGATTACGCAGAATTTCCCTAATACTACCTATGCTCGTGTACTCACGGATCCTAATTATTTAGATGCGGCGAAGAAAGAAGGCGATAAATTGGGGGAATATTACAAAGCGACCTACGCTTCATTTCAAGAAGAAAAATACGAGAAAGTAATCGTAGATGCTGACCAAGCTAAAGAAAAGTTCGGTCCTGGGAATATTATGATGGCTAAGTTTGCTTTATTAAAAGCAATGAGTATTGGAAATACCAAAGGCAAGGAAGACTATATAAAACAGCTAAAAGATGTCATTGGTAAATTCCCTAATAGTCCTGAGGAAACACGCGCTAGAGAGATTTTACGTTTGTTAGGAGATAAGTCAGTAGCTGTTCAGCCTAAAACTGGAGCTGCAGGAGGCCCCACTGAAGGAGGTAGTTTTAAGATAGAGCCAGAAGCGCTGCATTATATAGCTGTTGTGATTACAAATAAAAATGGGGAAAAGATAACAGACACAAAAAATGCATTAGCCGATTTTAACAAAGAAAATTTCAGAAATGCTAGTTTGAGGTTATCAAATATCTTCCTCAATAACGATGTAACTAAGCCAATCATAGTGATTCGTAAGTTTAAGAATCAAGCAGAGGCCATTACCTACCTTAAAGCAGCTGATAACGCAGGAGATGATTTTTTGACTCAAAAAATAGAATACAAAGTGTACCCACTGTCTCAGTCAAATTATAGAGAAGTACTAAGAAATAAGTCCTTTGATGGATACAATACGTTTTTTGAAGAGAACTATGACTTTTAAATAAATATGGAATAGTACTACTAAGTCAAGAGCCAAAAAGGGCTAGCATACAATATGCTAGCCCTTTTTTAGTGCGCCATGTTGTTTCAGGTAGGGTATACTTAAGTCAATATGCAAGCCTATAAACGTTAAGAACAGAATCCCCCCCCCCCAAACAGTGTCTTTTTCTCGACATTATTTTGTTTCATAGAGTAACTAATGAAGATTTTCTCGTCATAATTTGCAACGAGTTTAACTATTGTTTGCTCTATAAGATTAGAGAAGTGAATGGACTAGATATTGCAAATATTGGATATTTGTAATTAACCAGCAGAAGGTGATGATTTTTTAGTACAAAAAACATTCTTTTGGGGAGCTAATCTTTTGACGATTATATCGTTACGTATATTTTTTAATACGAAAAGTGAGGGTTTGGGTGGCGTAAAAATACCCTATGTACGGTAATTTGTGCTTTTTAAAAGCAAGTTTTATTTAGTATTTTTGCACATGAGATTAAATTCAGCGAGCTTTATATCAGAATAAAGCAAACCTGACCTCACCCCGACACTAGCAACTCCTTCTAGATTAATATAACGCTAGACATATATTAGCAACTTATTTTTGTTGAAAATTAATTTTAATTCAAATTATAATTATGAAAAGGATTTTACTTTCCTGCATATCATTTTTTGTTTTTGTTTCCCTACAAGCACAAATAAACTTTACGGCTAACGATCAGGTTGCCCCTTACACAGACTTCTTTCGTCCGGGGACGAATCTGGGATTCCAAGATGATTCTGCTTTGTATGCAGATGAGGATTTAGCAAATATTGCTGCTGGAAACCCCGCAGTTGGACAAATCGGTATTGGCGCTAAAGCCATCAGACCCTCTTTACCAAGTATTTTTATCGAACAATGGGGCATTGACATCAGAAAGGAGACTTTTGCACATTATGACAATTTAGGGCTCAAGGATCTTACTTGCTTTGTTGGTTTTCCTTCTGAAGCGCAAAGAGATCAGCAATCATACGCTGGTTGTGGCGCTCAGTCTGTAATGTTTGATAATTTATATGAGCCTATCTGGGATGGAGGAGCAAATGGGACTCCATATAATGAGGATAACTATTATGCTGCATATCTATATGAGGTAGTGACAAACTATACGGACTATGTGAAATTCTGGGAAATCTGGAATGAGCCGGGTTTTGATGTTACTTTCAATACTGCTTGGAGACCTCCAGGAGATCCAGTAGGTAACTGGTGGGATAGAGATCCAGACCCATGTGAATATATCTTGCGTGCTCCAATCGAGCATTACATAAGAACAATGAGAATAAGTTATGAGATCATCAAAAGTATTTCTCCAGACGATTACGTTGCTATCGCAGGTGTAGGTTCTGAATCTTTCCTTGATGCTCTCTTAAGAAATACAGATGAACCTACTGAAGGTCGAGTAACTAATGAATTTCCACTGGGTGGAGGTGCTTACTTTGACGTAATGGGTTTTCACTCGTATCCAGATATTGATGGTACAGTTAGAGAGTGGGACCCAAGTATCAATAACTTCCGTTTTTCTAGACACTCAGATGGAGCTGCCAATGGTATTTCCGTGAGACAAGGTCTTTACCAAAATGTTCTAGAAAATTATGGATATGATGGAGTTACTTATCCAAAGAAAGAATGGATTATCACTGAGATAAACGCTCCTAGAAGAGCTTTTAAAGAAGACAGTATGGGAGATGAAGATCTTCAGATTAACTATATGGCGAAGGCTATTGTTCGATCTATGAAAGACGAAATTCGTCAGATTCACATATACAGTATTTTTGAGGAGGAGACCGAAGCAAACGCTTCTGAAGAATTCCACTTATTAGGAATGTATAAAAACTTAGATTTTAATAAACCATACGAAAACTTGGAAATGAATCCTCAAGGAGTTGCTTACAAGTCAGCTTCAGATGCATTATTCGAAACAGTATATGATGAAGAAAAAACACAATCTTTAAACCTTCCGGCATCTATGGATGGAGGAGCTTTTAGAAAAACAAATGGAGAGTATGTGTATTGCCTTTGGGCAAAGACAGTGATAGATAGGAGTGAACAAGCTTCTGCTACTTACTCTTTCCCTGCAGATTTCAATTTGAATTCTGTATTTGTCAGAGAGTGGGATTTTGCATTTACTGGAGGTCAAGAAGAGATTTCTGCAAGCAATATAAGTTTTAATGCTCGTCCTGTATTTATTACAGAGACAGAGGCTATAACTTCCTCACTTTTACCTTTCTTCACAGCTAGTGAAACAGAAGGCTGCGATCCATTGACTGTATCTTTTACAGATAATACAACGCCAGCTGCATCCGCTTGGTTATGGACTTTTGAAGGAGGTACGCCTGCGACCAGTACATTGCCTAATCCAGTGGTTACTTATGAAGATGCCGGTGAGTTTAATGTAACTTTAGAAGTGTCTAATGGAGAGCAATCTGGTGAAATAATTCAGAACGGTCTGATTGTAGTAGAAGCTGCTGCAACACCTGATTTCAATATTCAACAAGTGAATTCAAGCACTATTGTTTTAAATAACATATCTCAAAATGCTACATGGTTTTCATGGAGTTTTGGAGATGGCACTACAAGCCAAGATGAATCGCCATTCCATACTTTTGCGGAGTCAGGCACATATACTATTTGCTTAACAGCTACTAGTGAGTGTGGTTCTAATAATATTTGTAAGCAAATCGAAATAGATGATTTAAATCCTACAGGTGGTTCAAATCCACAAGCAGAATTTAGCGCTGATATTACAGAAGGATGTGGACCTTTGACGGTTGAGTTTACAGATCTATCTACAAATTCTCCATCTACCTGGAGTTGGACATTTGAAGGCGGGACACCTGCTACTTCTTCATTGCAAAATCCTGTTGTTATATTCGAAGATGCTGGAGACTTTAGTGTAGTACTATCTGTATCTAATATTGATGGTCAAGATGAAACTACTAAATTAAACTACATTACTGCTGAAGCAGCTCCATTACCTAGTTTTATAGCTGAGGTAAATGGAGGAGAAGTAATTCTTACGAATACATCAGGTGATATTGTCGGTTCTAGTTACGATTGGAATTTTGGAGATAGCTCTACTGGTAGTGCTTTAGTGAGTCCTTCTCATACTTACTCAGAAAGTGGTCAGTATGTGATCACTTTGACAGCAACCAATGATTGTGGTTCAGTTACTTTCTCACAAGCTGTAGATATTGATATTGATGCTAGTACAGCAGCTCCATCAGCTTCTTTTAATAGTTCTGTAACAAACGGTTGTGGACCGTTGACTGTAGAATTTGCGGATGCCTCTTCTAATGCACCAATAAGCTGGAACTGGACTTTTGAAGGCGGTACACCTGCTACTTCTACTGAACAAAACCCAACGGTAGTATTTGAAAATCCTGGTTCTTATACCGTTATCTTAGAAGCTGCAAATGCTGTTGGAAACGATATGGAGGTACAGCTTTCATATATCACGGTAATTACAGAGCCAGATGTTGATTTTGACTTAGGAGAAAATGGATTAGAAGTAAGCTTCAATAACAGAACTTTATTTGGAAATTCTTTTGAATGGGACTTTGGTGATGGAAACATTAGTTCTGAAATCAACCCTACGAATACCTATGCAGAAGGAGGTACATATAGAGTATCATTAACGTCAACCAACGATTGTGGATCAGAGACTGAAACGAGAACAATTATTGTATCTGAATTGCTTGCACCACAAGCTGACTTTACTTCTACATCTGCTGATGGTTGTGCACCTTTGATTGTAACCTTTATGGATTTATCAACTAATAATCCTGATAACTGGTTGTGGTCATTTGACGGAGGTGATATCACTACATCAAACGAGCAAAACCCAACAGTCACTTTTGAGAATCCTGGAGCATATACTGTAATACTACAAGCAGGAAACGAGATAGGAAGTAACTCTAGTGTAGTAACTGCTTATATAAATGTATTTGATGAACCGATAGCTGATTTTGAATTAGCTTCTTTTTCAGAGTCTGTTTCTTTTACAAATAACTCAACAGATGCTACAGAATACCTTTGGGAATTTGGGGATGGTGAGACAAGTGAGGAAGCTGAGCCAACTCATACATATGCTATGAATGGAACGTATGTTGTGACTTTAACAGCCATCAATCCTTGTTCGTCATCAATAGCTACTATGGAAGTAGAGGTGGATGGAATAGCAGTACCAAGTGCAGCATTTAGTGTAAATGCACAGTCAGGTTGTGCTCCTTTTGAAGTAAGCTTTACCGATGAATCATTGAATAGTCCTACTGCTTGGACATGGTTATTTGAGGGAGGAGAACCAGCTACATCAAATGAACAAAATCCAGTTGTTACATATAATACGCCTGGAACATATGATGTAACGCTTTCAGTATCTAATGCTATAGGAAATAATGTGGTAAACAGAACAGAAGTGGTCATTGTATCTGCGGAACCTACGGCATCGTTCACTTTAGATGAATCGGCTGGATTTGTAATTTTTACAAACTCTTCTGAAAGAGGAGAAGCTTATGCTTGGGACTTTGGAGATGGAGATACAAGTGATGAAGAAAACCCAGTTCATGATTATGCAGAACCTGGGATATACACCATCAGTTTAACTACTATAAATGAATGCGGATCTGTAACGGAAACTATTGAAATAGAAGTATTAGGAGTCAATGCAGTTCAAGATTTATCTGGAGTGACTAGCTTCAACTTGTTTCCAAATCCAACAGCTGGTAAGTTTACTATGTTGCTAGAAGGAGAGGGAAGGGGTAATGTAACAGTTTCTTTCTTGAACGTGTTAGGGCAAGAGTTGCAATCTTATCAGGTAGATTATAGAGCTGGTTACTTAAATCAGCAATTTGATTTGACAAGATTTGGAAGTGGTGTTTACTTCGCTCGCCTGCAAATTGATGGTCAAGCTGAATACCACAAATTTATTATTGAGAAGTAATAAATATTGATAAGCTTAAATGTCAAAAAGGGTTTCAAGGTTTACTTGAAACCCTTTTTGTATTTTGGGAGAGCTTGATTGTGGTATTATACAGGAAAGAAACTTCTAGTAAAAGATAGATGGTATTTCTGAGCCTAAATGAGATAATAGGTTTACCTTCGGCTTTTCTAATAAATTTTAGAAACTTAATATTTTGACCAAAGAAAACGCTCCTTTTACCTCTACGCTTTCACCGAGTGTATTGAGCATATTGCTTTTAGCAGTATTGAGCTTGATATGGGGGAGCTCTTTTATTCTGATTAAAAAAAGTCTACTCGCTTTTACACCCATTCAAGTTTTTGGATGTAGGATTGGGATCGCTGGAATAGCTTTTTTTCCGTTCTTTCTTAGAGAGATTAAGAAGCTAAAACGAAAGGATTTACTTGCTTTTATTGTGGTTGGAGTATTTGGTAGTGGACTCCCTGTTTTTTTATATGCACTTGGTCAGCAACATGTTAATAGTTCTATCGCTGGTTTACTCAATTCTTTAACCCCGCTTTTTACTTTACTTATTGGGTTGATGTTTTTTCAAGTGAAGGTACCGAGAAAAAAAATCGTGGCGGTTTTTATCGGTCTTTTGGGAGCTATCATTTTAGTGACCTATGGTCAGCCAGCAGGGCAATCCAATAATTACTTTTATGCTGGAATGTTGGTTATCGCGACTAGTTGCTATGCCTTGAGTCTCAATACTGTTGGTAAGTATCTAGGACATTATGGAGCGCTAACAATCAGCTCCATTGCTTTTGGCTTAGTCACTATCCCTGCTATCCTTGTATTGTTTAGTACCAACTTTATAGAGGTGATGCAAACAGATGCTAATGCGTATACTTCATTGTCCGCTGTAACGGTGCTTTCTTTATTGGGTACTTTTGTCGCGAATATATTATTTTATAAATTGGTCCAATTAACCAATCCCTTATTCTCAAGTATGGTGAGTTACTTGATTCCTATTGTAGCCATTGGCTGGGGGATGATGGACGGAGAACTCATTACGGTTTATCATTTTATCGGATTTGTATTGATCCTATGCGGTGTTTATTTAAGTAAAACAAAAAAGAAAAAAAATTAATGTCTCAAAAGAACCCTTACTTATATATAGCACCTTCTGAAGTAGATGATCGTGGTGTTTTTTGTGGAGTGGACATAGCCGAAGGAGAAGTAATAGAAATTTGCCCAGTACTGGTGGTGCCACCTGATGAGACAGCTTTACTTGATGAGACAATCCTACATGATTATGTTTTTCTATGGGGTGATGATGACAAAGAAGGAGCTGTAGTATTTGGGTATGGGTCTATGTATAACCATGCCTATGAGCCTAATGCTGAGTACAAGGCAGACTATAATGATGATACTTTTACAGTGTATGCCCTTAAGGATATACCGGCAGGAAAGGAGATATTTATCAACTACAATGGAGATCCTGAAAATAAAAAAACAGTTTGGTTTCATGAGGAAGAAGAGTAGGAATAAAGTCATGCTTGACCTTAGAAGTTTGCTTTTTATACCATTTGTAGTACAAAATGGCGTGCAAATTTTTAGATAGAATTGATCAAGGTCGAGGTGATCGTCCGTTGCGCAGCAATATTGATCCGGTGGATCAATATTGGAAAGGAACTGTCGAAAATGGAGACAGCATGTAAGATCTCTGTAAAATAACCTTAGCTATTAGGAGCATTTTAAACCTGCCTACGCCGGCGGGCAGATTATTTCTATCAAAATATATGTGTCATTTTAAACCTCAAATGGTATTATTAAGGCGTGACGAAGTCTAAGCCCGTGAGGACGAGGGATCGCAACGGCATTCGATACAGAGAGGCTTGTTAAGACTCTCTTTGTCGGATATAGTGTAGAGCCCGGTGCCCTGACCGAATGCTATCCGACCTTAGGAGGTATAGCAATGAGCGTCATGGGTACGGCCCCAAAGAAGTTAAAAGATTTTATTAGCTATTGATGTAAACCCGTATAAATTAGGGAATAAGGCTTTGTATTTGACTCAGAATCTTTAATTGCTCAACAAGGTGAACTGCATCTAATAATGAATCGCCAACTTATAATTCTCTCTTTATAATTCGGCAGCGTACCAACTTCCATACATTTTATAGTTATCGGCGGTTTTCTGAACCATCTGTTCGAAGGCTTCTGGACTCAATTTTTTCACTTTCTTAGCAGGAATTCCTGCATAGATATATCCAGATTCTAAGACAGAATTTTCGAGAACGAGGGCACCAGCAGCAACAAGGCAATTTTCTGGTACAATGGCGTGATCCATCACTATAGCACCCATCCCTATCAGCGTGTTGTCGTGAATGGTGCAGCCGTGAACAATAGCACGATGACCAATACTGACATTGGATCCAATGAGTGTGGGAGCTGTTTGATAGGTGCAGTGAATAATAGCACCATCTTGTATATTGGTATTGTCGCCTATTCGGATCTGATGCACGTCTCCGCGGGTGACGGAGTTGAACCAGAAGCTACAATCCTTGCCACATATCACGTCTCCAATAAGGGTCGCGTTATCTGCAAGGAAGCAGTCTTTGCCAATAGTAGGGCTAATACCTTTTATAGACTTAATAAGTGCCAATAGTATTTCTATTTTTTGGACATATCCATACTCAACGGAGTGAGTTTGTATCCTTCTTTACGAAGCAATGCTAACACCCCTTCTGGTCCTCCAAGGTGTCCAGCTCCAACGGCAAAAAAGGTTGATTTTTCTGCTATTTGAGTTTTCATAATTGGAATCCAATTTTTATTTCTCTGATTTAGAAGGATGTCTTCGAAATCTTCCATGCCTGTAGATTCTGATTTGAGCAACTGTTGGAGTGCCTGCAAATCTTGATTTTTGTATAGCTGGATCATGTCTTCCATCTGGGTTTCAATATTAGAAGTAGTATCCTTCTCGGCTATGATAGACTCCACAAGCATATTCGCCTGTACTTTGTACGGAATGCTATCGAAGACACTCATCTGGTACTCTACTGTCTCTAAACCAGCCGTTTCCATCTCTTTTTCTTTAGCGATATCCATCAATTCGATTTCATAAGAGGATAGACCATCCATGCTTTCTTCTTCACTAGGTTCTTTTTCGTTTGGTGCACCAAGTAGATTGCCGCCCATCAAATCGAAATCCTCGGATACCATCATGCTTAAAAACATTGGTTTGATCTTATCCAGCATCATTTGTGGCAATGGTAAGCTGCTATTAGCAAAGTGGTCTTGAACTGTTTTGTATTCTTCTGCGGAGATAAGGGTAGGTAGTGTTATTCCATCTTTCATAAAGATGTTCATCATCATAGACATTTGTGCACTCATGTCATTTTCGAGCCCCATCATATCTATTTCTAAAGTAAGTCGCTCACATTCTGCGATAGCTTCTTTCGTGTTACTTGGCCAAAAGAAATCCTTTTTAGGAATCATATGTATGGTCCCATAGAGATAAGAGGGCTGCTTGATTTTTTTTCCTTCTATCTTCCATAGAAGCGCCTTAGTGTCAAGGTTATTCTTGAGATTTTGTTTTTGTTTCTTAGTTAGTGTTGGAGTGTCTACTTGCGCAAATGCACATATTTGCAAGATAGCAAATAGCAGTATGAGTAACTTTTTCATTATTGAAGTTTGATATAACTTGGAAACGTAAAACGAGATGCTTTCGTTGTATAAATAGAGGAAGGTAGCAAAAATTAAGGGTATTTTAAGACTTTAAAAGACCCTCCTCGTTATATTTGTCAAGATGTTCACCAATAATCTTTCCAATAATGTCTTTCAGGTAAGCATTTTGGGTTCTGGCGATTTTCTTTAGTTTGTCTAATTTCCTTTTCTCAAAGATAAAAGTAACACGTTTTTTAGTAGATGTATAGTCGTAATCATTGTTAGATGTACCTTGAATGAGCGCATCTAGACCTACAACTGGAGGTTTTTTCCCTTTATGGGCTTCGTTATTTTGAGTGTCATCCTTTTCTTCGCGGATATTGTTTTCTAATACAGTCTCAAATAAAGTATCTAAATCAGAAGTGAAATTCTTAGCTGATCGTGACCTTTTGGCTCTTACCTTAAGCTCTTTTTTGGTCTTGTGTTTTGCATCAACTTTTGAAGTCCTTTCTAGTAAAGGGCTATTTTCAGGCAATGAAGGTTCAGCTACTGCCGGACCTCCAAATAAGCTTTCCAAACCATCTTTAAATTTCTTTTTACTCACGTCTTAAAAATCTTATCACTATTATTAATTAATAAACTGGGTTTTTGAGTCTGGGGACCAGGTTCGGTTTATGCGAATGTAGATTTAGGGCTGTGAGATGCTTGCGCATCGAAAGCAGCTACTCTTTCTATTATTTCTTTGCTTAATTTTAGGTAGTCTTTTGCCCCATTACTGCTTCTGTTGTACTTGAAAATATCACTTCTCTGTGCAGGTGCTTCAGCTAAAGCAACATTGTCTCTAATGTAGGTTTCGAATACTTTTTCTCCAAAGTACTTTTTGATGGTTTCAACTACATCTCTGTTTAAGACTTTTCTATGGTCATACATAGTGGCAATCACACCACCAATTTGTAAGCGTTTGTTAAGTCTAAACCTTACCTTATCGATAACTTGCTTGATCTTAGTCAATCCTTGCAGGGCTAAAAATTCAGTCTGAAGAGGAATGTAAACAAAATCACTAGAGGTCAAGGCATTTAGTGTGAGCAATCCTAATGAAGGAGGGCAGTCAATTATGATAAAATCGTAAGCGTTAACTAAAGGGTCAAAAAGTTCTCTAAGAATAAATTCTCTTCCAGCTTCATTGATTAACTCCATTTCCGCACCCGATAAATCAAGTGTAGATGTGACGACATCCAATCCTTCTTTTACAGTGAAGGGAACCAACTCAGATTCTCCTCTTACCGCTTCGTATATGGTGTATCTTTGGCGTGGTATTCCTAAAGAAAGGGTTAGATTTGCTTGAGGGTCAAGATCGATCAACAACACTTTCTTACCTAATTCTACTAATCCTGCTCCTATATTGATGGTGCTTGTAGTTTTGCCAACACCACCTTTATGATTGAGCAATGATATGATTTTTCCCATAGATTACTTATATTTCTAACTCGATTTTACGAAAGCATAATATTAAAGAAAATTATCATAAAATAAGAATGTACAGCAATGAAATATTAATCTTTCTGATCATGTGTCTACTTAGTTTTCATACCGTTTAAAGCCCTTTATGTCAAATCCATTTAGTTTAAATGTTGACCAAGAATTACAATTGATTTCTCCTCAACTAGATATGGCAAAATCTCTTTTGCAACTAGTTGATAAGAATAGAGATTTTCTCAATCGTCACATCACTTTTGCACAGAACAAAAATAGCCTGTCGGATGTGCGTTCATTTTTAAAGGAGATTATTAATTTTAACTATGGTGGTCAAAAGTTTAACCTTCTGATACAATACAAAAACGAGCTTGTGGGTATTGTCGGTTTTCATCGTATCAATCCTTTCGATGCTAGAGCAGAGATTGGGTACTGGCTTGGGGAGTCGTTTCAAGGTCATGGTATAATGGCCAGGTCAATGCCGATATTTTTACGTTATGGTTTTGAGGCGAAAGGGATCAATCGAGTGGATCTACTCACACTTTCTACTCATGAAAGGAGCATCTCATTAGCAAATCGGAGTGGCTTTTTGCAAGAAGGCATTCTTCGAGAATATCATTTTATGCATGACCGATTTTATGATGCGCATATCTTTAGTTGCCTCAAAAAAGAATTTCTATCTAGAAACAAATAGTTAAAGCATAATCAAATAAATAAGGGGGGCATAAAGGTAGCCTAAGGTTTGATTTTCATTACGATTGCAATACGCTATTTTGATTCATAAATCTATTGATTTTACTTCACCTTCATTCTTTCTTGAGTGCATAATTTACACTACGAATAAAAATATTTGTTTTAAGTATTACAGATTGACATAATTTGTTTTATATTTGTAATAGTACTAATATATTATTCAGTAGACCTGACAATTAGATAACAATGATACACGAGGATAGGATAGAGTTAAACGAACGTTTTATACACATATTTGGCTTGCTAGAAGGCAGGGGAGAAATCGTAAAAAATGACCGAAATGGAAAAGGAGTAGGGGATTTAGCAGAAAAAATTTTGGGAAATCGGGGCTATGGTCACATCGTTAGAGCCTTTCTCAAAGGGGACAATAAGCGTGTTATAGATTATCATCAGGCTCAAAAGTTATGTGATCTTTACAATATCAATGAAAACTATCTATTGCGTGGACAAGGGGAACCATTTGGGATGACTTTGGAAACTATGCGTCAAGAGCAAAGTACCAATCAGATTCTAAATGGCAACATATTATTCACTAGTAAAGCCGCTTTTGCAGGTTCTGCTGTAGATGTAGGACGGTCAGAGGAGTTGGAGTATTTTTCTGTTCCCGGTTTAGAAGGTAGTGGTTTAGTAGCATTTCCTATTGATGGTAATAGTATGGAGCCAGTTATTATGGATGGAGATATTATCATCTGTCGAGAGATGTCAAGTCTCAATGAGATTAGAGACAACGATATGTATGCCATCAAAAATGAAGGGAGCCTTTGGGTGAAATATGTCAAAAAGGTAAAGGATGGTCAAGGAAGAATCATCAAATTAAATCTCATTTCAGCTAACTATCTAGAGCATGATCCATTCGAGATTGATGTCAATCAGTATACAAGGCTGTATAAAGTGAATAGTCGAATCAATCAGATTCAGAGGTAGGGTCATTGATTTTTTTTCTGAAAACAACGATAGGGAATGCTAAAGT
>JALZVN010000228.1 GCA_023299965.1 Saprospiraceae bacterium
TGATGCTTTCCTTCCAGTTTCTGTTAGTTTACAGAATGCGGTTCCAAATATATCAATCAATTGGACAAGTAATAATGGGGGTGCCTTCATGGGACAGACGAATGTTGCCAACGCCTCTGTTACAGCGGCAGGAACCTACCAAGTTGTCGTTACTAACCTTGATAATGGTTGCTCGGCGCAAGCTGATGTGATGATTACGCAAGACAACGACAAACCAGAGATAGATATCTTAAATCCATTGAGTATAGATTGTAATAATCAAATGGTGGTTTTAGATGCGAGTGCAACACAAATCGACAGCGATTTTGACATCGTATGGACATCAGCCAATGGTGGAGTATTAGATAATCTCAATAGTCTAAATCCTCAAACTGCAGATCCTGATACGTATACCTTGACTATTACCAATCCTTCAAACGGATGCTCATCTGAAGCTTCTGTTACCGTAAGTGAAAACAATGATTTACCTATTGTAGATTTACTAGCCTCATCAGAATTAAGTTGCAATCAAGCAACACTGTCTTTAGGAGGAGGGAATTCAAGCGCAGGAAACGAATTTCAATATCAGTGGTTGGATATAAATAGGAATGCAATTCCTGGAGCCAACGATATTGTTTTTAATGTTGAAGAATCAGGAACCTATACTTTAATAATTACCAATACAAATACAGGGTGCTCAGATGAAAGAACGATTGTCGTGAATGGAAATGCTGACTTACCTGACGTAGACGCCGGGGCGGCATTGCAATTAGATTGCCAGTCCAATTCAGGCTTCTTATCGGGTTCAGCTCCTTCGGATGCAACATTGATTTGGTCTACTACCGATGGAAATATCATTGGAGGAGCAAATACCCTTACTCCAGAAATAAATGCTGAAGGAACCTATATTCTAACAGCAACGATTCAGAGTACAGGGTGTACAGCAAGTTCTACTGTTTTTGTTTCTGCAGATATGAGTTTGCCGAACATAGATATTGTAAATCCGGAAGCTATAAATTGTGCTAACTCAAGTATTGTAATTGATGCGACTTCGTCAACAGATAACGGAGTTTCCATATTGTGGACCAATTTGAATAATAACCCTATTACTAATCCTACTACATTGACTCCAGAAGTTAATATGCCAGGAGAGTATTTGCTTACCATTACAGATATTACTACTGGTTGTAGTACGGAGGAATTAGTGCTTGTGCAAGCCCTTGATTCAGAGCCGGTAATTAATATTCAAGATGAAGTCCTATTAGATTGTACTACAACGATTTCTTTGATAGGAGACATGCCAAATCCTGATTACACGTATCTGTGGACATCAAACAATACTGCTTTTACAAGTAATTTAGCTCAAATAGAGGTTGGGGAAGAAGATATATACACCCTAGTAGTTACAGATAATAACAGCGCATGTACTACAGAGTATACAGTAGAAGTTATTAGCGAATTTGAAAGCGTTGAAATTCTTCAACTGGATGCAGAGGTCCTAGATTGTATCAATCAAACAATCACGCCTAATCTTGAACTTGATATAGATTTGAATGATGTTGCCTTATCTTGGACGACCACAAATGGTGCAATTGATTCTGGAGCAAATTCTGCAACACCTATATTCTCGTCTGTAGGAGAGTATCTGATAGAAATAACTAATCTAGCAAGCGGCTGTATTTCCAGCCAAGTGATTACTATAGCAGACAACATGCTGGAGCCAGAATTTGATTTAGGTCTAGATGCAGAATTGAATTGTGGAGAAAATATTTTACAAATAGGGATAGGATCTGATCAGCAGGATGATGATTACACATACACTTGGACAGATAGTCAAGGAGGTCTTATATCCAATAGTGCCTTATTGGATATAGATGCTGAAGGTACCTACCGATTGGAAGTTGAAAATACGATTAATGGATGTGTATTTTCAGATCAGATTGTAGTCTCAGAAAATACTAATGCTCCTGAAATTTCTGCTGGAAATGATGATGTACTTATTTGCGGGGCAAGCCAATTGAGTTTAAACGGATCCATAATTTCTAATCTGAATAATTTTGAAATTTTATGGGAAACGGAAAATGGTCGAATAGAATCAGGTGAAAATACCTTGACCCCTGTTGTTTCTCAGCCGGGAATATATACCCTTGTATTAGTCAATTTAGATAACCAATGTTCGACATCGCAAAATGTTGAAATTACTCCTGATATGGATGCTCCAGTTGCTGTAATTGAAGCTAGTGGAGATCTTACTTGTGCTGTTACCAGTCTAGTGCTTAATGGTCAGAATACAAGTGGAAACGGAAACTTAGCTTTCTCTTGGTTCAGGGATGGTATAGCATTTGACTCTGATGTTAATCAAGTGACTATTGACAGCCCAGGAGTATATGACCTTACGGTTCTAGATACAGATAATAACTGTGCGACAACAACAAGTATAACAATTGAACAGCTTATTCAAGAACCACAGATTGCATTAGACAAATCCTCTGATTTGGACTGTGATATTTCTCAAGTAAACTTAAATGCAGAAATTGATCAAAATGGAATGCTTATCTACGAATGGACAACTCAAGATGGTAGTTTGGTTTCTAATGCAGATGTCCCAAATCCAATGGTGAATGCTCCGGGTACATATATGCTTGAAGTAATCAATCTCGAAACTGGATGCTCTAGTACGGAGACCATTACTGTTGAACAGGATGGAGCAGTACCGGTATTCAGTTTAATGGCAAATAATGATTTGACTTGTGAGAACAATCAAGTGGAAATTGTGGCAGATGTGCCAAGTGGTAACTTTGAACTCATTTGGACCAATTTATCTAATAATATTATCATTGATAATCCAGAAAATACATTGCTGGTTGAAGACCCTGGAATGTACCAATTAGAAGTACTAGATAGCAATAATCAATGCAGTAGTGTTAGGACTATAGAAGTTGTAGAAAATGTATTAACGCCGGCTCTTGATGCATTGCAGCCACTTGCCTTAAGTTGTGAAATGACAAGCGCTACCATCAGTGTTGAAATACTTAATAATCTAGATAATGTGTTCATCAATTGGACAACTATAGATGGCAATATTAGTAGCACAGATTTGAATTCACTGGAGATTGAAATATCAAGTGGAGGTACTTATACAGTGGAAGTAATCAATACTGATAATTCTTGCTCCAATACCATAGATTTAATAGTCCCTGAAAATATGGATGCACCTATTTTTGAAATAGAAGAGGCTGCCAACCTAACATGCGAGAATACCCAAGTTTCTTTGAGTGCCATCATAGATAATCCATCTCCTAATCAAACCATATTATGGACTTCTCTTGACGGGAGTATCATTAGTTCCAATGACGAGACCACTATTACGGTGGACGCGGAAGGAGAGTATATCATTCGTATTGAAGACAGTTCTAGTGCATGTTTTGAGGAGCAGTCTGTCACTGTTTTTTCAGATATAGAAGATCCTATAATAGATATTGATAATCCATTAGAGCTTAACTGTGAACAAATAGAAGTGGGCTTATCCGCTGTGGTAACAAATGCACAAAATATTGAAATACTCTGGTCTACATTGAATGGTAACCTAACTGGTGAAAATGATGTACTCAATACGACAACCGCAACACCTGGAGACTATATCATCTTAGTGACGAATCAGGAAAATGGTTGTACTGAAGAACAGACAATTAGTGTCACTCAAAATATCATACGCCCTTCTATTCAGATAGAAGATGCAGAAGAACTAACATGTAAAAATGCGGAGGTTGTTTTATCAAGTTCAGTACAGACGGATGGAAGTGCTGCGTTAATGTGGACTACTCCAGATGGAAGTATCCTAGGGGCCAACAACACGCAAGCTATTCAGGTAAACCAGGCAGGAGTATACACCTTACAAGTTACAGATATCGACAATAACTGTATAAGTTCTGAGACTATAGAAGTAGAAATGAACCAGGATGTCCCTGTGGGCTTGGACGCACTTATTACCCCGCCACTTTGTTTTGGAGATTTAGGAAGTATAAACGTGCTTGAGGTAGACGGTGGAATAGGACCATATACTTTTAGTATTGAAGGAAGTCCTTTTGATCCAAGCACAGACTTTGATGCACTCCAGCCAGGAGTCTATACAATATCTGTTTTTGATAGTGAAGAATGTCCTTATGAAGAGACCATAGTAGTACCTAGCACACCTCAA
>JALZVN010000229.1 GCA_023299965.1 Saprospiraceae bacterium
AATGGGGGTGACACTGGAAATGGTGACAATAGTAATTCTAGTTTGACTTTCACAAACTGCCCTGCCGATAGAGTTATACAATTAGGTCAAGGTGAAAGTACTACTTTCGTAAACTGGACTCCACCGACCTTGACAAGTACATGCATTAGAGGTGGAATATCTACTGGGTTAGTGAGTGGTCCTAGAAATAATTCAAACTTAGGAACAGGTAGCTATACGATTCAATATAGAGGATCAAATAATTGTGGGGATCAGATTATGTGCTCGTTTACAATTACCGTGGTGAGTAGTCAGGAATCAAGTTTGAGTTTTGCCAATTGCCCTGCTGATCTAAATATAACAGAAGGTGATGTGGCTAGTTGGACAGTGCCAAGTTTGATTAATAACTGCACAGCAGGTGTTAATAGTACGGGACAGATTAGTGGTCCACAAAACAATAGTGTTCTTTCAGCTGGAAACTATACAGTGCGTTATCGTGCTACTAATATTTGTGGTGATGAAGCTATTTGTGAATTTGATATAAATATTATAGCGCAAAGTCCATCTTCTCTGATCCTTGAATGCCCTGAGGATTACACCTTACTACTACCAACAGGTATTGCGACAATAGGCTTAGGATTTGGTAGCCCAGACTTAAACAAAGTTTGCAATATACCAGACGGTAGATTCCGCCAAATATCAGGACCCGCGAGAGATAGTTTGGTAGGTTTAGGCACTTACTTTATTGAATTTGAGGGTTCTAATAATTGCGGTGATACTGCAACTTGTTCTTTCATTGTAACTGTCATTGAAGATAATTCTGCAACGTCTATAAGCGTTAATTGTCCAGAGGATAGAGCATTGTTAATTCCTGCAAGCTTAACCACTACGACCTTCTCCCCACATTTACCATTCCCGCAAATTGACAATGTTTGCGCTATACCAGGTGTCACAACTGAACAGGTAGCAGGTGCACCGCAAGGTAGTCAAGTAGGTCCAGGAAATTACTTAGTTGAATACAAATACAGTAATGAATGTAATGATGAAGCATTCTGCTCTTATAACATAGAGGTGATTCAAGCCCCTGCAAATACAAGTATATCTGTAAGTTGTTTACCTAGTTTGACTTTTACCACAGCTCCTGGCAGAGACAGTGCGCTTGTATCTTGGGAATATCCGATAGGCACTACTGATTGTCCTTTAGGGGGAGTTAACCCTTTTCAATTTGACGGTAATGTACGCAATAATGAAATGAAGGCTATTGGTAATTATAGGGTTCGTTATAGAGTAACTAATCTATGTGGAGATGTACAGAATTGCACTTTTTTCGTTAGTGTGATCTCAGGAGGCGAAGATGGAGGTAACGAAAGTGGCAATGTAAACTACACCGCCAACGACCAAGTCACTCCTTACACAGGCGTATTTAGACCAGGTACAAACGTAGGATACAACCCGCCGTGGACAGATGAAGAGATGGCTAATTTAGCTGCTGGTAACCCTGCGCTAGGCGTCAAGGGTATTGGAGCTAAGACAATGCGTCCTGGCCTATTTGATGTAATCACAGCCGTTTACGGATATGATTTCAGACTAGAAACTTATGAGCATTATGCAAGCTTGGGCATGGACGATCTCACGATGATCGTAGGCTTCCCAGCAGACTGGCATAGAGATCAGACAGACTACTGTGGCAATGGATTCAACTCTGCTATGTTCAGAAATCTGTATACCGACATTTGGGATGACGGCACCGATGGCACACCTTACAATGATGAAAATTTTTATGCGGCTTACTTGTATGAAGTAGTGAGTAGATATGGTGAATATGTAACTTTTTGGGAGATCTGGAATGAACCAGGTTTTGACTTAACCTTCAATAGAGGTTGGAGACAACCAGGTGATCCTGTAGGTAACTGGTGGGATAATGATCCTGATCCATGTGAGTATATTTTACGTGCACCGATTGAGCATTATGTGAGAACGCTGCGTATCAGTTGGGAGATTATCAAAACGCTTCAACCTGATGATTACGTAGCTGTTGCAGGAGTTGGTTTCGTGAGTTTCTTAGACGCCATATTGCGTAATAGTGATGATCCTATCAACGGCGGCGTGGTCAATGCTGACTACCCCAACCTTGGTGGTGCATACTTTGATGTGATGGGCTTCCACTCCTACCCTGATATCGATGGTTCGGTTTATGAATTTAACCAAGCTGGTGAACGCATCTTCAACAGACACTCAGATGAAGCCGCACAAGGCATAACGCAAACCAAGACCAACTACCAAACCATACTAGATAACTACGGATACGACGGAGTACAGTCTCCAGAGAAAGAATGGATCATCACAGAGATTAATGTCCCTCGTAGACCTTTCCGGGATATGGCTATGTCAGGTGGTGAAGAAATGCAAGTCAACTACATTATAAAAGCAGTAGCGGCAGCTATGAAAAACGACATCCGTCAAATGCACGTATATAATTTGGGTGATGAGACCACAGAAGCAGAAGCCGTTACAGAATTTGATTTGTACGGGATGCATAAATTACTGAGAGGGACCGACCCATATACCCAAGAGAGAAATCTTGAAGCGACCGCATATAAATCTGCAGCTGACTTTGTATTTGGAAGCCGTTATGATGCAGCAAGAACTAACCAAATGAACTTGCCGTCTAACCTGGATGGTATTGCCTTGAGACTGCCTAATGGGACGTACAAATACATTATCTGGGCGAAGACGACTATAGATCAATCTGAGTTTGCCAGTGGTACGTATTCATTCCCTGCTAGCTTTGGATATGGACAAGTGTTTAGACGCACATGGAATTTCACAGATACAGATCAGGTAGTAGGCATTTCTAGTAATAATATTAGTTTGACAGGTCGTCCGATTTTTATTACCGAGACTGCAAACCCCTCTGATATTCAAGCTAGAGTCAGTGGAGAGCAAAATTACTTCTTAGCAGTCAATGAGATCTTGCCCAACCCTGCAGTGGATGAAATCAAACTTGTATTGCAGGCTAGAGAGTCCGACAACTATGATATTCAGATTTATGACGCTACGGGTAAGCTGGTAGACCAGCGCAACACCTTTCTTCAAAAAGGGGTAAGTAGTGAACGATTTGATATCTCGAACCTGTCTCATGGCATGTACTTCGTGATTATTCAGGATTCGCAACTAAGATCTACCAAGGTTAAGTTTGTAAAAGTCGAAAACTTGGATTAATACCATTTGAAGTTTAAAATGGCATAAGATAAATTCAATTATTTAGGTAAGGATAGTTTGGGCGTGACCCCTTCGAATCGCTGAAAAAGCGATTCGGAGGGGTCGCGCTCTTTCGGGGTCCGCTGTCGCTCCCGTCCCTTGCCCGCCTATCGGCTTGGCAGTGACCAAAGCCCTTTCGATCGCTCACGCAAAAGGAGATATTCTATTCATTTATAGAGAATTATGCGATAAAAACCTAATATATAAGCTCTTAGCTATGAATGCCTTGTGATTATTTCACAAATATCAAATAAAGTAATATATTTGGACGTTATGATGAAGATATTCTGATAAAACATCAAGATCTTCAGCAAAACATTTTCTCATCAATCGAACCTGATAATAGCACACACCTCTACTTCAATTTCAATATTGTAATTTTTACAACAATATACCTACGCATCAATTGAATCCAATATGGGTATTCATCGTAAGTATATATTAATATGTTAGACGAGTAAATCGTCATGTCGACTGCCACAATAGCTAAAGGGTTCATACTCAAATGCAATGGTATAGACAAGCAAATAGAATTGAATAATTATGAGAAGTATATTCCCTATTATCATCCTTAGTTTGATGACATTGACCTTGATGAGTCAAGAAACAGCACGCTACACAGAAATCAACAAAGCCTACAAGTCAGGTAACGATTTCTTTGCGAAAAGCCTTTATAGTCAAGCCCAGCAGCAATATGCCCATGTATTAGAGATGACTCGCCAAGTTTCCCAACCAGAATGGATAGAGATACAGATGCGATCAGAACTAAACTTTGCGAGAGCAGCCGTGCGGCTACAACAAGAAAAGTCTGAGATGTTAATCCTTGACTTTGTCAATGCCTACGATCCCGACCCTATAGCTAACGAAGCTATCCTGGAGGCTGCGAGTTACTACTATGACCAAAAAGAATTTCAGAAGGCGATAGAATTCTATTCCTTGGTAGACATTAACAATCTTCCAGAACTAGAACAGAAAGATGTCTTATTCAAAAATGGATATTCGCTTTTTGTTCGACAAAAATGGAACTCTGCCAAAAGTTACTTTGAAAGATTAATCAATGATAGAGAGGTGATTTACTACTATCCTTCCAACTACTACCATGGTCTTACTCATTTTTATTTAGAGAACTACGACAAGGCGCTACGCAGCTTGAAGAAAACTGAAAGTTCTAAAAATTATAAAAATCATATTCCATACTACCTGGCTCAAATCATGTTTGCAGAAAAGAAATACGATGAGCTTATTTCTTACGCCAATCCTTTACTTAAAAAGCCAAGTGTGAAGAAAAAGAAAGAACTGACCTTACTTATAGGTCAATCTTATTTTGAGCAGCAGAATTATGACAATGCACTCCCCTACTTAGAACGGTATGATCAGATCTCAGAAAAGATGAGTGAAGAAACTTTTTATCAAATTGGATATCTACAATATCAGGCAGGAAACTACGCTAAGGCAGTGGATTACTTTAAGGAAGTGAGTAGTGTCAAGAATGAACTTGGACAGAATGCGTTACACCTTTTAGGAGATTGTCATATCAAATTAGATGAAAAGAATGATGCAAGAAACGCTTTCGCTGCCGCTAGTAGATTGGACTACAATCCAGATACTAAAGGCGATGCGCAATGGAACTATGCAAAACTATCTTATGAACTGAAGTATGATACAGAAGCTCTGAGTGTTTTTCAGAAAATTGACGAAAAGGACGCAAGATATCTAGAAGCTCAGAACTATATGAGTAAAATGTTTCTCAATACCAGAGACTTCACCAAGGCACTTGCTATTCTAGAAAAAATACCAAATCGTACTAGCCAAATGCAAGAGACTTATCAAAAGGTAACCTACTCTAGAGGGATTGAATTGTATAATGAAGGAAAGGTAGATGATGCGGTAGCACTATTCGATAGATCATTAGCCAGTAACGCTGATCCAGCTACCAAGGCATTAGCCAATTATAGACTTGGAGATATTGCGCATAAGAACGGAGACTTAGAAAAAAGTGAACAATACTTCAATGCATTTTTAGCGAACCCTATGGAAGATAAGCTTCCCGAAGATGCAACAGTTTATACCGCTAATTATACTCAAGGGTATAACTACTTGAAGAGAGGTAATTATGCTCAAGCTCTTTCTCAATTCAAGAAATCTATCTCTGGTATAGAAGCCAATAAAACACGCATCAATAATACCTATATCACAGATCAGGTATTGAAAGATGCTAAATTAAAAGCAGGAGATGCGGCATTCAGGTTAAATGATTACTCAACAGCCTTACACTACTATAACGATGTAATAGACAACAATAAAGAACCTAACCCATATGCCTTATTTCAAAAGGCAAACGTCAGAGGCTTGCAAGGAAAGGCTACAGAACAGTTTCAGTTGATGGCACTGATAGTTAGCGATTTCCCTTCTTCAGAGTTTGCAGATGATGCTTTATTTGCGATTGGGCAAGCATATATAGAAGCAGGAGCACTGAAAGATGCAGATGCTCCACTCAGACAATTGCTAAAAGACTATCCTAACTCTGACTTGCATAATGCAGCCTTGCTCAAGCTAGGTTTAGCAAAGTACAATCAAGAACTTTATCCTGATGCTATAAAATATTACCAAGAAATTTTCAAGCATAATCCTGAAAAGCTAGAAGCGGAACAAGCCTTGACTGCATTAGAGGAAATCTATGTACACGATCTTGGTCAACCTAAAGAATACGTAAAATTTAGAAAATCAATACCTGGATATAAAATAGATAATGCCGAGCAAGAAGCCCTTAGTTTCAAATCAGCAAAAACAGCTTACACTAACGCAGAATATGCTCGAGCCATTCCAGCAATGTTAGCCTATCTCAATGAATATCCTAATGGTGCATACTCCATAGAAGCTAAATATGTACTTGGAGAATCCAAAGCCGTGCAAGAAGATTATGCAGCGGCAGTACAATATTATCAGAAAGTCATAGATTTAGGTAATAGTAAATTCTATGAAAAAGCGCTGGGTAAAGCTGCTTTAATTGCATACAATTTTGAGGAAAATTTTGTCAAGTCTTATCAACTATATAGTACGCAAGAGAGTATCGCTGCTGGCGACCAAAAGTTAAATGCTCAACTTAACGCTTTAAGATCCGCCTATAAGATAAACAATTCCGATGGTGTTTATTTCATGGCGAATAAAGTAGAACTTAATCCTCTTTCTTCTCCTGATCAAAAAAGTATAGCTGCTTTTTATCAAGCTAAAGTTAGATATGATAAGCAGGACTACGAACCCGCCAGAGAGAGCTTCGCAAAAGTATTAAACAATATTTCAGATGGTGAAATTGCTGCTGAATCTAGATACCTTATTGCAGAGATAAATTTCAAACAAGGCAAATTAGACGAAGCACTAGCCATGTGTATGCGTGCGCATAAGGAAAGTGCAGGGCAAGAATACTGGATAGCCAAATCAATAATATTGTTATCAGACATTCTAAGCCGTCAAGATGAATTACTTAATGCAAAGGCTGCTCTAGAAGCGGTTATCGAAAGCTATACGCAATCTGAAAAATTGGTCAATATTGCAAAATCAAAATTGACTATCATCAACACTAAAATTGAAGCTAAAAGTCGCATCAATGAGGCACCAGCTAATGGTGACTTACCGATGGACGGACAATAAATTAATTTTTCTTTAAAGAATAATAGATATGATTATCAATAAATATTTCTTTTTACCTCTTCTGCTTTTAGCAAGTACTTACACTATACTAGTAGCCCAAGAAGATGACTCATTAGAATCTGAGTCGGTAGAAATTATTAAAAAATTTGAAGCTCAATTGGCTGAATCTGATAAGTTGGATATCAATCCTACCTTACCTCCTGTAGATTCTTCAAATCGAGTTGCAAACTATCAAATCAACGCGCAACCGCTATTGATAAACTACCCTGCCCCTGACATCAAGCCTATAGCTATGAAGTCTGAAGAGTTGCCTGAAGTTAAAAATGGGTTTCTGAAAGCTGGTGCAGGGTTGCCAAACATGTACTATGCTGAATTATCTCACTTTGGTTCTGTTTTAAACAAGGTCGATTATGGAGCTGGTTTAACATATCACAGGGCAAACAATGATAAGAGAATTGAGAATCAAAAGTTTATCAACACAGATGCATTTCTTCAAGGATCATACAAAATAAATGAAAGAGATGCATTACATAGTAAGGTAGAATTTAAAGAACAAATCGACCACTTCTTTGGATATGACAATGAACTATTCTCATTTGAAGAAGATCAAGTAAGACAACGATTTCGTACTGTTAATATCGCTACTTCTTACTTGTCTCCAGAAAACGATATTGAAAAGTTGAATTATGGAGGTAAAGTTAACCTATACCGACATGGAGACTTTTTCGACAGTAGAGAATTGGGCGCCTTGTTTAGCGCAAAGGTCAAAAAATACATCAAAAGGGAACACCCTATTGGCTTAGAGCTTATCGGAGACCTATCTAGTTTTAAAGACAGCACAGATGTAAAGCAAAGTTTGAACACTTTCACTATTCGACCAACAGCATCATTTCATGCAGAGAAGTTCAAAGTACTTATTGGAGGAAACTTAGTTTTCCATGACAATTCCTTTTCAGCGTTTCCCATATTAGAAGCAATAACCAATCTAGCAGGGAATAAACTTGTAGCTTTTGCCGGATGGGAAGGAAACATTACAAAGAATACATTTAGAACACTCACCAATTACAGCCCTTACCTTGTATCTAATCCTGAGCTTTTCAACACAAGGCACAATGACTTTTATGGAGGACTTAAAGGAAAAATAAAAACAGTAAGCTATGTGGCTAAGGGTGGATACAAAACAATCGATGACCTCCCCTTGTACTTGCAAAATATGCAATCTCCGCTCCGTTTTGACGTATTAAGTGAAGACGCGACAGCTTTCTTTATCGAAGCCACTGCTGAGGTGACCTTATTGCAAAAGCTAAAAGTTGGAGCCGCATTCACAAAAACTTTTTATGATTTGGAAACTCAAGCACAACCATGGCATATCCCTTCTTTAGAAGTAAACGTGAACGCTAAATACGCCCTACTAGATAATAAATTAACGTTAAAGGCAGATTTCTATGCGGCTAATCCAGTGGCCAATATCTCAGACGATTTTACCATTGAATTTTTCAACACGCTCTATGATGTAAGTATTGGTGCTGAATAC
The DNA here is from genome assembly GCA_023299965.1 of Saprospiraceae bacterium. GTDB lineage: Bacteria > Bacteroidota > Bacteroidia > Chitinophagales > Saprospiraceae > JALZVN01. The sequence goes on from JALZVN010000229.1 coordinate 8,423, forward strand.
ACCTTCAATGATACTTTTGGAGCATGGTTAGACGTAAACAATCTAACTTCAACCAACTACGAAAGATGGGCAGGATATCAAACCTTTGGCACTAATTTTATGGGCGGTGTATCGGTAAAATTCTAGAATATACATTTGAAATTATTCTTCATAAGAAATACAAAAGGCAAAACGAAACATTCGTTTTGCCTTTTTTTAAATCTATCTGATGGATAAAAGTATCTCTCGTTATTTATAAGCCTTGACAATCTCCGATAAAGACTTTCTTGATATTTTTGCCTCCAACCACGCTATTACGTTGAGATAATTGAAGGAGACCATATAAAAATCATTCTTACGAAGCTCTTTAAGCTGACTCAGCGCTTCTTTTAAGATGGTCGTATGATTCATTAAAGGTCTATTCCCTATCTTGACAAACATATCCTGCAGCACTTCCTGAATAGGATATGTACTGGCTACCTTTTTTGCATAAGGCTTAAAACTTTGAATAGCGTATGTGAAGAGGTCGTAATTTTCTAATTCATAATGGCACATCAAGAACATGATCCTAGCATAGACCTGTAGATCAACTCTCAACTTTGGAAGTTCATTATTTATAATCTTATTTAAATAGTGTATAGATTTGGTATAATTTTCATCACCAAAATATATCCAAGCAAATTTGAAATAAAATACCAAAACGCGATGCTCGTCCAAACTTTCACCATACCTACTCATTCTCTTTAAAGACTTAGTGATAACGGCTTGCCCTCTATCAAACTCTCCTCGTATAATAACATTATTCAATCTAGAGATGTGTACGTATTGAAAAGAGATAATTTTGGTGAGATCATTAAATCCTTTGTAATTGGCCTTTCTAAAACCTTCTAAATTTTCTAGGGCTGTATTGAACTTATCTTTCCATCGGAGATGGTAACAAGAACTTAAGATATAATGATATGCCCGCAGATAGAGATCCACATCCTTTTCAATCATTTCTGGGGAAGACTCTAAAACGCCTAACCACTTCTGAGCATAAACACGACAATTCTCAAAATCTATCAGCATGTAATAATACCAGACATAAGACTGAAACAAATAGATCTTTTCTACGACTCCTAGCGTTTCTTCATCTATATTTTGTATCGCTTCCGCAAAAAAAGATTGCAAAGCGCGCTTTTCTTCAAGAGACTTGCAATGTCCATACTGTATATACCGGGCATTCAAATCTATCCTAAGATTGCTTAGACTAATTGCAGCAGATAATTTTTTATTGACTATTTCTGACTCTGCCTTCAAGGCATATGCTTTCTCTAGACCTGATCGTGTAATATGTCTACTCTCTATCCGTTTCTCAAATTCTAATATGATAGATTGCATATGATACATATTATATTTCTGAGCTTTACGCTTAGCCTTCTCCAATATCTTAATCGCTTCAAGGTAAAACGATTTATAATAGAGGATGTATGCATAATCGACCATCTCCCTCACTTCCATATTTGGTTTCTTGGAAGAAGTAATGATTCGAAGACTGCTTAATATTTGAGTATATAAATGACGCTTCAGATTGGAAAGCTTTGCCTTCAGTATTCCAAGCTTGTTTTGGATGAAAATTTCATTGTAAGCATCAGCCTTATCAAGTATTTCAAAGAGCTCTATAAATTTAAGCTGGGATTGGCTGTAATTTCGGTTTGCGTACAACCTAAAATTTCGTTTTTCAGCCTTAGTTAATGATTTTATTAGACTAAATAGCTCCTCAGAATTTGATATGGGCACAACAATTAATATTTACTATACATTTGACTACCAATTAGTTACATCATAACACGACTGTTTACATATCACAATTTAACTATTTATAGATTAAAATACTACTCTACTTTGCCGTAAATTTGAATCATCAAAGGAAGTAAAAACTATTAAAGGATAGAATATCTTCTTTCAAAGCAGCAGCTCTAGAAGCTGCTCCGAAAACGTTTTGATTTTTATTATTATACATGTTAGTTATTTGTCAGAGAGGCTTCTTCGTTTTCGAGCGAAGGAGCCTCTTTATTTGATAAATAAATAACCAGTATTTAGACCAAATCAGAATTGAAATGTTAAAGTTTAGATCTAGCAATAAATTTCCGTAAATCTTAAAATTAGGCGACTTGCGACTTTATCAAAGTCATATTTTGCTCTTTGCTGCCCTAAAGTATAATTGTTGATTAAATTCACTTTTGCCAAATTATATTTTTTGAAAGGCAACATTATGGACTAATTGCAAAATGAAAAAAATATAATAATTGCGAAAACAAATATATATTTGGCTTCGTTTATGTATTGAACTTATCAACATAACTATTTTAATACTTTAAAAATTACAATTCATGTTTGAAAGAAGATTCGTAAGAACTTATTTAGCACCTGCACCTACTGCTCCAAAGACAAAGAAGTAGTCCTGCAATTTTGACACCTATTTCGCTAAGAAATTAGTGTTGTACACAAATTAATTAATCCGATAAATAGCATACAATGTTCGAAAGAAAATTCACAAGAACTTATTTAGCGCCTGCTCCTACTGCTCCGAAAACGAAGAGGTAATTAGCAATACGCGAAAATTTACACCTCCAGTAGATTAGGTGTATGACACAAATTAAATAATCAAATAATTAAGCATATATGTTTTACAGAAGATTCGTAAGAACGTACTTGGTACCTGCACCATCTGCACCGAAGACTAAAAATAACTAGAATTTTTCTTCAGCAGATATCTAAACCATAAATGGATTAGATCAATAAAGAATGGTCCAATATTATATAAAGCAATAAAGACTTTGAAACATCAGTCTTTTAAAGAATCAACACTTCATTGTGTTGGTTCTTTTTTTATGGAAGGTACAGCGACATCTAAAATTTGATATTCATATCGAGCCTGATTCTGCTTCCTGATTCTTGAAAATCCTCTCCCAGCTGGACAAGATCCTCTACCACATACCCTCTAAGTATTAGATTCATATTGGACTTAATGGCATATCCTATTCTTAATTCAACTCCTTGAAAATTAGTAATTCTAGAACCAGTAGCACCCTGAGAAGAGTAATCCCATCTTACCCAATCGTTTTGTGCGAAGTAATCCACTACAGCGTATCGTTGCAAGTAGGCATAATACAGGTGAAGTTGCCAATTTCCTTTCTTTTTGAGACCGCCCAACTTAGCACTGACTACAAAACCATCGGTCTGATCTTGAAATTCAACGGGTACTGCATCACTGTTTTGATACTCCTCTAAATTAGTATAATAGTCAATGCCTAGGCTTAATTTAGGCTTATTCAACACACTCCACTCTGCGCCTAGGTGCAGTATACTGTAGTCAAGATTAAAGGTCTCCTGACCATCAGGTATATCCCCCACATTTCTAAAAGCATAGAAGGCTGGGTAAAACCTAAATTTATCCTGAAATAAAGCAAGTTCAACCTGATAAAATTGAGCGAAACGATCTTTATTGAATGACTGACCCAGTGACTTTATAATGAAGTGACCGGCATTCAAAGCCACTTTATTGATAATGCCTTCTTGAGATTCCAAGAACTTGTAATTGAGACCAAGCCCCTCCGGAAAGACATTGTCGTTCCAAAACAACTCATTAAGCTTCTTTAAGGGTAATGAATTTTTACCCACCCAAAATTTTAGCTTATCTCCTTTATATTGGTAGAAAAGCTTTTCAAAACCAATGGACACCAATCCAAATTCGCCATTATTTCCGCCAAGTGTTACATGAGGACCTTGCTGATCATCCAATCTTCCAGATCTGATACGAGCTCCAAAGGAAGAATTCTTATCCAAAGTATAGTTTAATCCTAACCTAAATCTATACCTCAATCTGCTTCTATCATCAGGGCTAGAACCATCTGTGCGTACTCCATCCCAATCATGTTCCACCCTAAACCTAAAATCAGCTACAAACTCTAGGTTCTTTTGTGCAGTAGAGTCGACCTGAGCGAATACGTTGACACACATTGTTAGAAGTAAAAAAGAATATAAAAAACGCATATTACTAATGAGAATAAATTTACTCCCATTAATAATGCAAAAGATATACCTTTTTTATGACGAAATAAACGGCAAATTTTAGTCTGCCCCATTCGATCTATAAGCAAATGGCAGTCTTTACTAATTGTTGAAAATCACCTACAAAACCATGTCTATCCGGTAGTTTTGTTGACCTAAGCCAAGAAATAATATCATCTAAAATGCTATGCCCATTATATGACGATTCACTCAAGATCA